>JAQBZB010000382.1 GCA_027622275.1 Planctomycetota bacterium
GGCCGTGGGCGATTGACAGAAAATCGGGATGGTCGCGATGCCTCCAATCGTCAAGTCAATCCCACATTTCCAACTGCCCAGCCTCGCCCTCCCAAATCGCCGTCTAGGAGTTAGTTTGTCCACAGTTTTCTTTGCAATGAAAACACAAACGGCTCGCACCGATCAAGTGCGAGCCGTTGATTCATTTCGTCGCTAACTGCCGAGCTTAGTTGCCGCCACTCGTACCGCCAGATTCCTGCTTGCGTTCGCGCTCACGCAACTTGAGAACGTACTCAATAATCTTCTTTTGCTCCTCGTCAATCACGCTCGCGATCTCCTGATCGCGTTTGCTTTCAATCTGCGCGATCTGCTTCTTCAAGTCATCAAGCTGTGTTTGATAGCTGTCTTGGATGGCGTAGATCTTCGCGCGCTGCGACTTGGTGACGACGACCGTATAACCAGGTGGCAGCCGCCCGGCCTCGTCGTCCCCCACGCGCGGCGCTGTCGCCGCGGGTGCCGCCTCTTGGGCAATCGTGTTTGCCAACCACGCCGCCGATCCAACTCCAACAGCCAACACTGCAACCAACAGAAATCGAACCATCTTCTTCATGGAAGTTCCCCTTCGTAAGAGAAGAAAGATTTCGGCCTCCCAAATGCCGCGTTTTAGAAAGCGCGGTTCCTTTCCGCACTATTAACAGCCCATTGTTGGTGACATCCTCCACGGCAGTGCTGCCACCCAGCGACCTGCCAGATGCTCGTCCGGTATAGCGAGAGAGATATTACCGCTCCGCGGACCCGATTGCAAGTAGGTAATTCTAGCTATCTTCAAAAATCTAAGCTGCATAGCTTGTCACCCAACAGAACGTTGGAGCTAGTACTTTGTCACAGCTTCGAGAATTGCTTTACGGCGCGTGTGGCACGCCCTGAGGTACGAAGGGCGTGGAGTCGCACGTCACGCCACCACTCCCATCGCCGATGGCTCTGAGCGTGCCACCTCAACTTTTGGATGAGATAAAGCACTAGTGCTTTGTCAGGACTAAGAGTTGGGGTTGTCTAAATCAGCCGCTACACGATAGCGTGCGGTTCTCGCGAGAAAACCGCTGGCTATCGCCAAGCGGCTAATCCCAAAATCAAGCTTTGACAAAGCACTAGCAGGAAAGGGTGATTGGGCTTTGTCGCCTTCACCGATTCAATTACCATCCCACGATTCATTCGTCCATAAGCAGCAATTAGGCTCCGGCTTGGCTGTTAAAAAGTTGGGATTTGGTCCTGTAATGGCTGATTCGGATTTTATTCCCAGGTGCCTTGTCCCCAACGAGCTTGTCTCGTTGGAACATGAGATTTGTGAGTTAGAAGCGGACGCAATCCAAGTCCAGACCCCAACGGGCTTGTCCCGTTTGGTGAATGAGATTCGAACCGGCGTGGCGTGGCCCGACAGCGTGGCCTCGCAGCGTCTCATTCACCCACGAGGCGAGTTCGTGGGGGTCTTGATTCTTCAACGTATTCGTCTAACCAGTCAATCTTTGGTTCCAACGGGGCGAGCCCGTTGGGGACCGTGAAACACATTTAGCATTACTTTGGCACTCTGATTTTCGCCCCGCAAAACCAAGCTTTTAACAGCCCGGGGTTCCGCTCCGTTGATCTGAAGAGGTGTGTCCATGCCGGTCCCCCAGCGTCCCAACAACTTAAAAAACAATGCCAACCTAAATGACAATTTGTGGCAACAGCGGCTGACGACTGCCGTCGACCTGGGCATCGCATCGACGGTGTTGGTGGCACCACTCTTTATGGGAGGACGTGGACCGGTCGGGCGTTTCGTCTTTGTGTTGTGCGTCGCGGTCACGGCGATGCTCTGGTGCGCGAGACAATGTGTAAGCGAGCGAGCGGCGTGGCGAAGGTCTGGTGCGGAGATCCTGTTGCTGGCTGGGCTCGGTCTCCTCATTCTGCAACTCATTCCGCTGCCTCACGCCGTGCTTTCCCTGCTCTCTCCACAAGTCTCCGAACTGCTGCCGTTATGGACGCCCCACTCTGATATTGCGTTTCAACTCGGCACATGGAATCAAGTCTCGCTTCATCCGATGGCAACGCAAAGCGGCCTTGCCACCTACATCGCTTACGCAATGCTGTTTCTCGTGACGTTGCAAAGATTGGCCGAAATGCAAGACGTCCAGCGGCTGCTGCGTCTCATTGCCGTGGCAACGTGCGTCATGGCAATCCTGGGCCTGGCCCAATTCCTCTTTGGCAACGGTAAGTTTCTTTGGGTATTCGAACACGTGTCGCGTGACACCAGCAAAGTTGTGAAAGGGCCGTTTCAGAATCAAAATCACTTCGCGCATCTGCTCGCGTTGGGCATCGGACCACTGCTGTGGTGGCTGTCGATAAAGGGGTCGGACCCCATTTGCCGGAACGGCCGCAAGCGTGCTTCGCACAAACGGGGTCCGACCCCTTTTTCGACGCAGCTCCAAAATCCTGCTGTTCAATCACAGATTCTCTGGATCGCACTCGGCACCGTTACGTTTGCCGCGTTACTCACCTTTTCACGAGGAGGCGTCATCGCCACGCTTCTGGCTGCAATCACCGGAGTGGCGTTCTTGTCCTGGAAGCAGATGTTCTCCAGGCGAGCCCTCGCCGTCGTGTCGGTCATCGCTTGCTTGATGGTCGTTTCGCTGTCGATCCACGGCTACGAACCGCTCGCGCGCCGCCTCGCCACATTAAACGGTTCGCAGCCGATAGAAGAATTTGCTCACGGACGATGGGAGCTGTGGAATGCTCATTTGAAAGCCATCCCAGATTTCTGGCTGCTCGGCTCCGGTGTCGGAACACATCGTGATATCTACCCGACGTATTTAGAGGAACACTTCGACGTCGAGTTTACACACGGCGAATCCGGATACTTGCCACTCGTACTCGAAACAGGACTTCTCGGTAGCAGCTTGCTGCTTGTGGGAATGTATTTCTCCTTTCGTTGGGCTCTGTTTCCGTTCTTGCGATCCACCGATCGCGCCACGGTTGCTTGCGCGGCTGCAATCGTGCCGGGCCTCATTGTCAGCGTTGTCCATTCGCTCGGCGATTTCGTCTGGTACATTCCGGCCTGCATGACGACGACCGTCCTGCTGCTTGCGGCTGCTTGCTATCTGTTTCACTCCACCGCGACCCCCGGATCTTCAGAAACTGCATCGGAAACGGGCTTGGATTCGCGGTCGCACCGTTTGATCTACGCACCACGTTTGGCCTGGATTGGAACATCGGTAGCCTGCCTAGTTACCTTCGCACTGGCAACCAGTACCCTGCTTGGCCCGGCGACCGCCGCGCCTCGGTGGTACGAATATCAGCGTCTGGCGAATTCGACAGGTGCCGCGAATTGGCAGCCAACAACGCCCGAGGATCTCGCCGCCTTGGCTACCAGTGTCGAAGCAACCGTCCATGCGAATCCGAGCGACGCGCGCGCTCAAGCTCAGTTGGCGGGACTCTATCTACAGCAGTTCGATGTCGCTCAGCAGCACGCCCAGAACCCCATGCCTCTGACGCAGATCCGCGATGCCGCGCTCGCCTCGGAGTTCTCTTCCAAGCAGCAACTTGACCAGTGGCTTGACGTAGCGGTCGGCGAGAATCGGCGTTTTTTTGACGCCGCGTTGGACCACGCACTTCGAAGCGTCCGGCTGTGCCCATTGCAAGGCGAAGCCTACGCCCTGCTCGCTCGCCTCACCTTTCTCGAGGGGCCAGACGCAGACCGGAAACGTCTGTACGTTCAGCAAGCGCTGCGAGTGCGGCCTTACCACAGCCGCGTGCAGTTTGTCGCCGGGCAAGACGCGCTGTTGGCCGGGAATGTTGAAGAGGCGTTTTCTCACTGGAAGAAGGCCTTCCATGGCGAGCGTGAAGTTCAGGACGAATTGGTTCGCGAACTGACTGGGGTCGTTCCCGCCAACGATTTACTCGAAGCCCTAGCCCCTGACCGGCGCGGCCTGGAGGCCTTGCTCAGCCACTATAAACGAGTTGGGGAGGCCGAGAGCGCGAAGGTCGTCGCGACTTACTACACACACTACTTGGCGGAGCAGTTTCGTAGCGATCCGGCAATCGACAAACCAGGGACATTGAAGAGGCTCTCGAGCCTGCATGAATATTTAGACTCTCCGGATGAAGCCATACGCCTGGCGCAGGAAGCGGCAATCCTTGCTCCAGCCGACTTCGATGTGAAGCTGCGGATCGGTCGACTTCTTGTCACGGCCGGACGGTTTAAGGAAGCCCAGGTCGAACTGCAATGGTGTGCGCGCCGCCGACCTGACCATGCGGAAATCCGCAAACTTCTGACGGCTGCCAATCGCGGTTCACTTCTGCGTCAAGCCGACGCCTCGACAGCGCCCACGGTGCCTCAGCCGCTTCGGCAATAGTCGCACTTTCGGCTGTTGGCTGGTTGCGGAATCCGGCGGGAGTCGGGTTCTTCCGGGGAAAGGAACCTGTGTTTATCGTCATCCGGTTCAAGTAAACTGGGGCGCTGAGTGTTATACGCCAGTGCTTTGTCACAGCTTAGTTTTCCGGTTGGAGAGACAGGTAGCCGGCGTTAGCCGCACCTCGCATAAACCAAAGCGCCTGTGTTTTAAGCGCGATTGCTCTACGAGCAGCACGGTCCGCGGATATCATGCAACCGGACGAGATTCGAACCGACAACGATGGCAGAACATCCGAACAAACACATTCGTGAAGCGATCAAGTATCCAAAAGAACACGGCTGGTCGTTCGTCAAAGCGGCTCCGCGGGCTCACCTCCATGGCGTCTTGTATTGTCCGCGGCACGCCAGGGACGGCCACCGATTCAATGTCCATTCGACGCCTCGCAAACCAGAAGTTCACGCACGCGATATTCGCCGTCAGGTAGACAACTGCAACCACTGACAGGGGCTTTCCTCTGCCGAGGAGATCACAGATGAACACGTTCGATTTTACGATTTCAATCGACAAATTTGTTGAGGATCTTGACGTCATCGACGCCTTCTATGCCCGTTGCGACGATGTATCGATGTTCAACGCTGACGGCGTCACAAGAATTACGTTTCATCGAGATGCGGCGACCTTGGACGAAGCAATTCGCTCGGCGGTGTCTGACGTGCAATCATCCGGTTTCAAAGTCAAGCAGATCGAAGTGGAGCCGGAATGCGTTGGGGCCGCGGAGCGTTCGGGATGCCAACCGCAATGATCGCGTGGCCAATCATGGCCATTCTCGATGCCCGATGCCGCAAGTCCGCCGGTCCGTCAAGGTAACTTTGTTCCCCAAAGCGGAGCGCTAGATTTAAATAGGCTGCCCCAACTGCCCCTCTTTTCATCTTGCGCGCCGACGCCAGAATCGTAAGCGAGCATGAGCTTGTTAGCACGATGACGCCGTTCGGCAGCGTTCTCGCTCCGAGAATGTGAAAAAATGGGACTGGCTCCGAGCCGTGGCACATGTCTCCCAGCGTTGTCAGCTGATTGCGGGGTGCCTGTCCCAATTTTTTCACTGCCTCTCCGTGCGTTCTCTTCATTCGTGTTCATAAGTGCAGATTAGTGGTTCCCGCTTCGCCCGGCTTTGTGTGCCCGGCGGTCGGCCCCTTTTTCTGCCGGTTGCAACTGTACGGTGGCGGCGCGAGCCGCACCAAATGCGGATCCCTGCATCATCCTCGCACTACGCACTCGATCATCTTACGGAGCGTCTTCTTCAAGTGCACGCGCAAGCAGTTCATCGAACTTCTGCACATAATCGGGATGCACCGTTTCGAGATGGCGTCGGATGTCATCGACTCGACCTTTATTGACACGAATCAACTCGATGACATCGGCCTCGTCGCGTCCTCGACCGGCCGCGAGTTTCAATTCGACGAGAGGCATCAATCCCACGTAGCGAAGCGCTGCCCCCGACGCACCGATTCCGGTGGGAGCAGGGATCGTCGTTGGAGCAGGTTTCGTTGTCGTGCCTGGACGCTCGCCTTCGGGCAGAATATCCACTTGAATGCCTGTTTCTTTGTGAACCACCTTCGGCCATCGTCCTGGCGTCGGTGACAAGACTTGAAAACCACTCACGGCCGAGACCGCAAGAAACTCCTGAATGCGATCGTTCGGCAGGACGATGTCCAAATCTTGGGTCATGCGGCCGAAGTAGCCATGCCTCCAGACGGCCCAACCTCCAGCGAGCACGGCAGGGCAATTCAGCGTCCCCAGAACGCGATCGAGCGAGGAGACAACACGACCGTAACGACCGGGCAAATCCTGTGGTTCTAGCATCGTATCCTTCCCCGCCCAAAGCTGTTCGCTAATACCGACCTGTTCCCGCAGAAATTCCAGCATGGCGGCGCTCGTCAGCATGTCTTCGGCCCTCCCGTCCACCGAGCATAGCAAAAGCGACGATGACTCCTCAAGTTGCCCTTTTGATCTAGTTTCTTGGTGCCTCTTGTTAAACGTAGCCGTTACGCTCCGTCGTGACGAGGCCTTCCACGTTCGCGTTCGACCATCAACACGTTCCTTTATATTCGGCAAGTCGTCGGCCGCGTTGGTGGTGGCACAGTTTGGTGGCATCCGTGATCCCCCGTAACCCGCGGCGTAAGCGAGGCAATGCGTTCACTCCTCGCTTAGGCTTTGGGTTTCCCTTGTCAATCGCCAAACTGTACCACTATTACCGCAGTCTCAGTCATTAGCCCGGATGATTCATCAGCCGCCTGGCGCTAGCCTGCGGTTCTCGCGAACTTTGAGAGAACCGCAGGCTAGCGCGTGGCGGCTGATTTGCGCGGTGTTTTGGGCAAGATAGCCGTAACTCCTTTCACAAACATTTATTTTGAAGAATCCTGACGCGTTCATGAATAATCCGGGTTAGTGCTGATAAGTGCAGATTAGTGGTTCCCCTCTCTCCGGATTTGTGACCTATAGTTGAATAGGCGCGCACCGAGATCGACCTCATTTCTCTCGATCTTGCGAGCACTCGCTCGAACGCGAGCCTTGACCCAGGAGAGTAGTAAGCGGGCAGGAAGCTCTGATTACGGAACGATCGTTCCACGACAAATCATTTGGGCACTTTCAAAGTAGCCATCACGCTCCGCCGTGATGATTAGCAGGCAAGACAGCCAAGTCATTTGTCAAAAGTTCCTTGACCTTCGTGAGCTTCCAACATGACCACTCGAAATCGCCGCTCGTCCCTGTTGCGCCAGGCGCGTTATGAATCATTCGAGGAACGATTGGCTCTCTCGGCTCAAGGGGTTGCCGACTTCTACTTGACGTCTCAAGTGGAACAGCGAATCGAAATGCATCTTGAACAACTGGAACAACACATCCAGGACGTAGAAAAGGGGTCTGACCCCGATTTTGCGCAGCACCGGGCACCGGCCGTTTCGGTTGGTCGTGGCCGTTCCGGCAAATTGGACCTGACCCCTTTTCTACCGCAGCACAGGCAGCCAACTGGCGAAATCCGCACAAAAGGCCGAAGGGTATTTGCAACGCGTTGTCGATGAGCAT
>JAQBZB010000383.1 GCA_027622275.1 Planctomycetota bacterium
CTGGAAGCCACCACTACGGGAACTTATCAAGACACAGTTTCTAACGACTGCGATCTGCGTGGTTCGAGCGGCGCTACGTCGCTGGAAACAGAGTGGCGATGACAAGCTCGGCATCGGGCAGGCACAGCGGATGAATCGTTTCTGATTCGTCGAAGGTCTGCACGGATCGATACAGCTCGCCTTGCGGTTGGCGATGCACGGTGATGCTCCGGCTGGGAATGTCCACCTGCCAGTATTCGGCAATCTTCGCTTTGGCGTAGAGTTGCAGTTTCTCGGTGCGATCAAAACTGGAACTGGTCTGGCTCACTTCGATCAGCAAGTGAATGTCTTGGGGGCCGGGGTGTTGCTGGCTGTAACGCCGGCGCGTGGCCCAAGCGATATCCGGCTCGGAACTGCTCAAATGCTCGGGGATGCGAATCGGTTTTTCGACTCGAACCGTGTAACGCCGCTGAACGCTCTCGATGCTCCATTCGTTCAGAATATCGATGGGGTCCGAGTGCTCGGGGCCTTGCGGATTCATGCGCACGATTCTGCCGTGAATCAACTCGATCTGGCCGTTCGTCCCTGCAAAGGCACCGGCATTGACAAGCGTCTCATATTGTTCGGTCGTGATCGGCAGCGTCACCGGCTGAACCGAAGCAGATTGGTCGGAGGAAAGTGTATTCGACATGTTCGCATTGTAGCCGCCCCGGCACGGCCGAACAATCGAATCGCCTTCGATGTCTGGCCTAGGAAACCGTGGTCTCATCCCACGTCGCGGCCATCAAGTCGTGGATTGATTCGAGGATCGCTCGCAGTTCGTTGTGGAAGCGGTCGCTGGTCGAGTCGTCGATGTGATTGGCACCGCGCAGGCCGAAGATCGCACCGCGGCAGTAGGCATGGCCTTTCAAGGCTCGTTTCAGCTGGACGATGGCCAGGGCTCGATCGGAGCGTTCATCAAGATCTCCGCAAGTGGCTTGAACGAGACCGCCGACGACATCGATCATCCCGCGTGTCGCCGTGTCCGCGAATGAATCGCTCCGGGAAGATGGATCTCTTAGGCTCATGATTTCCATGAGCAGTTTGTCTGCCCGTTTGACGGTGGGATGTTCAGGCTCGTTTTCAAAATCACTTTGCTCGTCAAGGGAGTGCGAGTCGAGACTCGCGCGCCACGGCTCTGACTCGCCGCCCGACTGCCAGGACAAATCGGCCGAGCCGTCGTCTGGAGCAACGTCTTCGTCGTTGGATCTCGGCGGATCAAGACCTTCTTCCCGCATGGCAAGCTCGAACGCCTCTTCCGTTGACATGCCCGCTGCGGTGGCACCAGCGATGCGGCGGGTCATCCGCTCGCTGCGCCGCTGGTTGCGACGATGAAGCCGGTCCATCGCCTCGACCTCTTCTTCCAGCGTCGGTTCGTTCCAGGAATCATCATCTTCATCCGCCGAATCGTCGACTTCTTTGGTAGGTCCGCTGCGCATTCTGTCGGCAATCAGCCGTGCGACTCGCTCAACCCGAGTTGCCAAGATGTCGGGGTCTTCTGCCGCTTCCTCGCTCAGGCCGTATTCCTGTAGCTCTTTGCCCAGCGATCGTAGCGCGTCGCCGAATTGCTTGATCTTCTGACTTAAGATCCGCGGATCGCGATGTTCGTAGAATTCAGATTCGTCGTTGACGTCGAGGTTGCTGAAGTATCGCGCTTTCAACGCGTCGAGCAAATACACGATCGCGATATGACCTTGGGCGCTGCCGAACTGTGTCTTCACGAAACAATACGGCGGTTCGGCCAGCGGCTGTTTCTCGGCCTGTTCGATCTCGAACAAATTGATCAAGTGGCCTTCGGGCGATACCAGCAGGCTCATCGTCTCTTGCCCCGGAGCCATTTCGAGCATCAGCCCCCGGATCGCTCGCGACGGATCATCGTCAGCGAACGAACGCCACACCGTCGCCCGGCCGCCGAGCGCCAGCGCCAAATCGACAACCCGGTCTTCCATCTCTTCGACCAGCGACACGTCGTCCATCGTGCCGCGGTAGTGAATTGTGACACCCATATAATTGCCTGCTATGCAGTTGGCGAAGTAGCCGCAAGCTGGAAGCTTACGCCACTCGATACGTATTGTCACTCAACCTACAACGCGGACTTGAGAATCCCGTGCAGGTCTTCCAGGCTGGCTTCGCGTGGGTTTACCCAGAGCAGTCGTTTGATGGCGAAGGCCTTCTCGGCAAAGCCTAGAAGCTGCTCTTCGCTGCCGCCGATGTCGCGGATACGTGCGGGGATGCCGATGTCGCGTTTGAGTTGCTCGACGCGCGCGATCGCGCGTTCGGCCATCGTGTCGATGTTGGAGTTGAGTTCCTCGCCGAGCAACTCGGCGATTTTCGCGAACTTGGCCTTCCGTTCGGGCAAGTTGAAGCGCATGACAAACGGCAGCAGCAGGCCGTTACCCGCGCCGTGCGAGCAATGCAACGCGCCGCCCAGCGGGTACTCCAAGGCGTGAACCAACGCCACGCCGCAATTCGAGAAGGCGATGCCGGCCAGCGTCGACGCCAGCGCCATGTTGTCGCGAGCTTCACGATCGTCCGGCTGATTGACGGCCCGCGCGAGATTCTCGCCGATCAGCCGAATCGCTTTTTCGGCGATGACATCTCCCAACGGATAGCTGCCCTCATACGCGCACGGTTCGCCCGGCGGCGTGACCAGTTCGCGATAGTCGGTCGCGGTGTAGCCTTCGATGGCATGTGTCAGCGCATCGATGCCACTGTCGGCGGCGACTTGCTTTGGGCAGCTGTAGGTCAGCTCGGGATCGACGACGGCCAGCGTGGGGCGCAGCCAATTGCTGAGCGTGCTGACCTTCATTTGGTTTTCGGTGTCTGTGAGCACGGCCGCGTGCGAAACTTCGCTTCCCGTCCCCGCTGTCGTCGGCACACAGATCAACGGCATCACCGGCCCCGGAACGCGATCGAAGCCAAAGTAATCCCGCGGCGAACCGCCGTGGCCGAGCACCGTCGCCGTGATCTTCGCCAGATCCATATTGCTCCCGCCGCCCAAGCCCAGGATCGCATCGGGCTTGAACTCGCGAGCTTGTTCGATCGCGGCGAGTGCAATGTTGATCGACGGTTCAGCTTCCCCGCCGTCGAAGACTTCGACCGTCATCCCGGCCGCGCGCAATGGTTCAACGACGCGCTGCGCGATGCCAAGTTCAACCAGCGTTTTATCCGTCACGACGAACACGCGGCTGAGCCGATGTCTCGTGGCAAGATCACCGAGTTGCCCCACGGCACCTGGCCCGAACGTCAGCTGCGCGGCAGTGTAGAAACTCCAAGTCGTGCGCATGGTTACTGCTTTTGCACCAGCTCTTGGACCAGTTTGGCGACCTGTTCCGGGTTGTCCTGTGCCTGCAGCTCCTCGATCTTTGCCGGTTTGATGCCGAGTGCCTGAAGGTGCGTCGCCAGCGACTTCCAATGCTTCTCCCGGGCTTTGCCCTCGGACAAGTAGAGTTCGGTCACCAGTTCTTGGGCTCGCTGCAGAGCAATCCCTTCGCGGTTGTCATAGAAGTTCTTGATTGCCTTTTGTTGAAACTTCGATCGTTCAGCCATCTTCGTCTCCGTTCTTTGGGCTCCACGTTCCTAGCCCGGATTATTCATGAACCGTTCAGCATTCTTCAAAACACACGTTTGTAAGAGGAGTTACGGCTATCTCGCCCAAAACACTGCGCAACTCAGCCGCCACGCGATAGCGTGCGGTTCTCTCGAAGTTCACGAGAACCGCAGGCTAGCGCCAGGCGGCTGATGAATAATCCGGGCTAGGGCGTGTCGCTGCCAGGGATTGTTTCGATACGCGGCATCGTGGCAGAAATGTTGGATTTCGTAAAGAACGCTAATCGGACGAGATGCGGCGCGCGGCGTACTCGATTTGGAGAAACTTGACGACTGTCTGAAACGCTTCCCAGAACCCACTTGCCTCCGTCCGTTGAGGGCCTCTAAGCAGTGCTCGACAGCCAGGTTTTTATCGAGTATCCCACAATGACGCCGAATCCGTTTGCCCGTTGATCGAGGAGTTGGACGTTTGATGGCACCTTGACGACGGATGGCAAATCTGGACGACTCGATGCAAACCAGCGCCGGCCCTTCGGAAACAACACCATCGAAGCAGCAAACGAACCTCTTGTAGAAATGCGACCATGTTACGCCACGCATTACAGTCGGCGAATTCAGCGTGCGACCAGTCCGACGGGGCAGGTTTAGATGGGGAGGCCGCAGACGATTTCCTTCCGGTGGTGCAGTACAGCGAGAGGTTGGTCACGCGATTGCAACATTTTCGTACCTGGCAACTCGTTGCAGCTCATGGAGCAAAACAGCAGCGCTCGGATGCCGGTCTTCAGGACGTTTCTCCAGCATCCGCATCACCTCGCCCTCGAACAGCGGCGAAATGGAGAGGTGATAGACCGTGGGCGGTGGAGGAGAGTCAAGCTGGATCTTGTTGATCGTCTCGGTTCGAGTACGGCCTTCCAGCGGCGGGCGTCCCGTCAGCAAGGTGTAGAGCGTCGCGCCCAGGCTGTAGATGTCCGAGCGATAGTCGATCGGGTGATCCACGCCCGTCTGCTCGGGCGACATGTAGACGAGTTCGCCGATCAACTCGCCGGCACACGTAATCTGCTCCATGCGCGTGCCAGCGATTGCTTTGGCGAAGACAAGATCATTGAGCTTCACCGTGTCGTCACTGGCACGAATGAGAATGTTGTGCGGCGTGATATTGCGGTGAACCATGTTGTGATTCGCAGCGGCTTGCAGTGCCTCGGTCAGTTGGATGGCGATTCGCAGCAGGCGTCGCCAATCCAACATGCCACAAACACCAACCCGCTGAATCAACTGATCGGCCGATTCCCCCTCGACCAGTTCGCTTGAAGTGAAACAAACGCCACGCGACTTGCCGGCGGTATACACCCGCACCAGATTGTCGTGCTTGACCGGAATCGCCGTTCGCATGGCTCGTACGAAACGCCGGATTTCGGTTTCTTCCTCGAACAGATGCGGCCAGAAGATCTTGAGTGCGACGTGTCGATCGTGCTTGTTGTCCCAAGCCCGAAAGACCGCACCGGTTCGTGCCGATGCGATCAACGACTGAACGTCGAAGCGCAGAAAGCGATTGCCGAGCAGGCGGACAACGTCTTCATCGAAGCGGATGCGCGGAGTTCGCGGCCGTGAGTGGTCCCTGCCGTTCACGTTTGCCTCGTGGTAGAGTGGGCGCGGTTCGACCGTTTCCGCGTCGCGCATGGCCGCCGGGGCCAGTGTCGTGTGGTCATTCCCTGGAGCGATCTCGACCAGTATTTCTGTCTCCCCGAGCGTGATCCGATCGCCGTTCTTCAGCGTTGCCGTGCTTACCGTCTGACCATTGACCTGCATTCCCCACCGGCTGCCTTCATCGGAGATCACCAACTGATTGCTCTGTTTGGCGATTCGGCAATGCACCCGCGACACCGACGGATCATGCAATTGAAAGACGCAACCGTCGCCACGTCCGATCGTGACGGGCGATAGTTCGCAAACTGGAACTTGCCGTCCCGTATCGTGCCCTCGCACGACGAGCAGATTGGGCGATTTAGTCGGCATCGAACTGCTCCTCATAAACTCATACCGTACCCTATCACGACTGACTTGTTTAACCGCAAGCCGGAGGCGTGCGCTTTGCAGAACGGAGCGCACGCCGTCGGCTCACATTTCAAAACACGTTCTGAGGCCAAGATCACAGTGTCAGCATAAGCTCCCCATCCAGCTCGCCCGGATGGAAGCCAAGATTAGCGAGTTAGTACGACCGGCAAAACCACCGCCAAGACCCCATCCACCTCGAGTGGATGGTGAATGAGATGCGTCCGGCGGCGGATCTTTCTCACCATCCAGACAAGCTGGATGGGGCCGTTGAAACGGAAGAGCCAACGAGCTAACTCAACAATCTTTGCCTCCATCCGGGCGAGCCGGATGGGGAGCTGTTATCGCGATTAAGCAACGGCGGTGGCGCTGGAACCGATGTCTTTTATGAGCTTTCGCTAATTGTGGTGTAGGGTGGGCTCTGCCCACCATCTTCAATCATTATTCAAGAACGGGGTGAAGGGTCGCATGCAGATCCCACGATTATCCCCCTCACCATCCTCAAAATACGGGGCATACGCACTTAGTTGGTGGGCACAGCCCACAATTCTCTCTATTGCTCCGCCTGAAATAGCAGAGACTTCTCTTCGTCCGTCAATGCCCGCAAGAGGAATCGGTGGATGATTAGGTCGACATTCTGTGCTGCAACATCAATTTCGATTTCTGGGTTATAGGCGGGTAGCGGAAGACTGGGGCCGGCGGTGATACCTTCGGCATACAGCAATTGCCGATCGTCGCCAACAAGTAGCGTAAGTTTGACCGTTTCTCCGAAGACGGACTCAATCGGCGGCCTGCGGTAGCCAGTACGATCTTTGGAAATGACGCAAAGATTGCTGACAACCTGGTTCGGTGGAGGTGTTTTTCCAACGGCGCGTACCCCATAGACCGGTCCCGTGGACGTGGAGCTGCCAAAAGCAATTACGACGCCAGTCAGGTGGTCCGCAGAGTTAACTTGAATATCCAATTCCGCCGCAAACGTCTTGATGTCCAATTTAGGAAACCGCATCTTGCCGGGCCCGCGGATGTGCGCGAACACTCCCGCCTTAGGACGAGCTGGCGTGCTATTCTCTGGTTTCACAACCGGTGGAATCGGCAATCCGTGGGTCATGATGGAAAACGGCTGCTGGGAAATCCGTGGAAGTGTTGGACGTTGGTAACCCGTCGGCTCTGGTGGTCCGTCCCAGACGACTTTGCACTTCGGCAGAGCTCTTTGCAATTCGGCAACGCCGTCGTTGGTTACGGCTGTCTGCGTCAGTGTGATCTGCGTAAGTTGCTTCATGTTTCTCAAGTGCATCAATCCAGCATCGGTCACCTTCGTGCGCACCAAGACGAGACTTTTGAGACCCTCGATGTTGGACACGAACTCCAAGCCCGAGTCCGTCACTGCGCTATCTGCCAAGCCGAGGCTTTGAAACGCTGGCGCGTTCGTCAGCCAGCGTAGGTGCTCATCGGTGATCTCGGCCCCCACCAACGTCACCGTCATCAATTGCGCTAGATTCGCCAGTGCGTCCATTCCTGGCGCGTCGGGCGTCGACTTGGTAAACAGTACACTGATGACGTGGAAACGATCGGCCGGAAGGTCGGCGTGGGCGTCAATCCTCAGATTCTTCCGGATATTGACTACTACCGCTCCACCATTGTTAATCACCCACTCGGCTGCGGCACGCTCCGCATCGATTGGCGCTACATCGGACGTAGGCGGACGCTCACCTACCCCTTCCTGCCGGTCGGCTAGCCTGCATTTCTCATCACATCGGAAAATGTGGAGGGGCATCGGCGTAGCGCGGCGTTTTTTTGAG
>JAQBZB010000384.1 GCA_027622275.1 Planctomycetota bacterium
GGGACCAAGGAACCGGATGGCTCGGCAGGAGCCTCGCCCTCCCGAAACTCAAATCGGGAAGTTGTTGAATATCACTTTCTCAGTCGTTGTCGTTGGGAAGACTTGGCATAGGTTGCAGTTGGGGGAACTGTGGCAGTCCGGCTTCTGGTCCGCCGTCGAGTTCCGGCAATGCGAACGGCGGGGCTGAGCGCTGGCCGTCACGTCCTTGCTCGAAATTCCCTTCTGGAGTAACGGGGTTTTCATCAAAGTTGACTCGGGGAAACACAACCGGCGTTTCTTCGATGGCACGGGGTTGTGGCAGCGGCGGAAGTTCCGGCAAGCCATCAGGTCCGAAGCCTCCGAAGGGAAAGCCAGGAACATGGGTGGCACCGAGACCGCGAACATCCTGGCCACCAAACTTCTTCCCGGCGACGTTCAAGACGGTTTTCGGATCGTGAAAGCCCGGTAGCTCAAACAGATTCAGCTCGATCTGGGCATCGCCTCGTTGCACCATGATCGCAGGCGCTTCGACCGCTACGACCTGCACGTCCGAGGCTTCGTCAGCCAAACGCACCACTTTCAGAGTGGTTGTTTCCGACAGCAACGACTTCAATCCGAGTGCATCGACGAAACCGAGTAACTCGACTGAGTTGGCGTCATTATCCGTGTTGGTTCGCACGACCGGAACCAAAATCTCGGTGATACCGAACGAATGAGGAAAGTCGTTAGGAATGTCAAGCTCTGGCGGTTGAAACCCCGCTGGGATCTCAAGCGCTTCGTGCCCGCCGGCATTGGGCGACAGCGGGCCTGGGTGACTTGAACCGGGAGCGGTTCGGTTGGGCAACGCGGCAGCGACTCCAACCGTGCCGGACTGGACCGGCGCGACGAGCTTCGCATTCTCTGAGTCAGAACACCCAAAGATCAACAACGTCAATGTCAGAGTGACGATCGTCCAAGTTCTGGAAGGCATTGTAATTCTCGCAAAAAGGTTTTTCACGCTACATGGCTAGATTGGAATGGTGCATCGTTCGAGCACCGTTCGTCGCGCTCGAATCTCGCCGCCAATGGAAGCATACGTCACTAATTCAGTCGGTACCCATGCGCTGTGCCAAAGGTGCCGCCCAGGTGAGGTGACAGTTTCTGCCGGGCCACGCTGCGACCTTGCGTGAACGAACCAACTCGCCAGACGCCGCTTTCGGACTGTGCAAATCGGACGGATTGGAACGGTTGGACCAGTGAGTACCAGCGCCTTGCCGGACTGTTTTGACTCGCGTTCCCCGCGAGCTACGTTTTATAGTTCCGCATGGGCCACGAACGCGCTCAGATCGACAGGGATTGAAACACAACGCTGGGAACCTATCGCCATGAATAACGCTGGAAGAGAAGTTTTGCTGGTCGAGCCGGAGCCGGTCGTTTCAGAAGTCACCGCGTTCCGCTTGGAGCTATTGGGCTATCGCGTGATTTGTGTCGAATCGGCGGAAGCAGCGTTGGCGAAGATCAGTGTTTCGATACCGGACTTGGTCATCACGGATTTGGTCTTGCCGGGCCTGGACGGCATGGGCTTGATCGAGCGGTTGACCACGGACGAAAGGACAAGCGATTTGCGGATCTTGGTGTTGTCGCTCGATGCGGATTTGTCGCGCGTCCAAGCGGCCTACAACGTCGGCGCGAGAGATTTCATCGTGGTGCCGTTTCACCCGGAGGTTTTAGAGGAAAAGGTCAGCAAGCTATTGGCGGACGCACCGATCCGAGATCGTTCCGCGAAAGCGAAGGTCGCCGAGGCCGCACCGGCCAAGACTCAAGCAGTCGCGGTAAATTAGCAAATAACACAAACGCAAAGGGTTGGATTCATGGCAGGTCGGCTCGGTGACATCCTCGTCGCTCAAGGAGCGATCACAGAAGAGCAGCTACACGCGGCCCTCACGGCGCAAGGCGCGCGCGGGATGTTGGGCGAGACGCTGGTCGCGCGCGGAGTGATCACCAACGACCAGCTCGGCGCGGCGCTGGCGAAGCAGTTCGATGTGCCTTACCGCGAGTTGGCTCCGGAACTGGTCAACTCACAGGTGGTCTGCTTGCTTCCGGAATCGCTCGGCCGCCAGCGATTGATGGCACCCGTTGCCGTGAAAGGCGGCACGATGACGCTGGCGATGGTCGCGCCGGACGACATGAACGCCATCTCCGAAGCGGAATTGATCTCCGGGTATCAGGTCGATCCGATTGTGGCGTTGCGACGCGACGTCATCGCGACGTTGGATCGCGGCTTCGATGAACGCGTGGCCGCTCGTCAAACGATTATCGACATCAAGATCCAGGAGTTGGACGAAGCCAAGAAAGCGGGCAAGAAGGAGATTGTTGCGGTCAAGGAAGACAAAGACGCTCCGGTGGTCCGATTGGTGCGTTCGATCCTGATGGGTGCCGTCAATGCGGGTGCCAGCGATATTCATCTGGAACCGCACGATCCGCAGATGCGGGTGCGTTATCGCGTCGACGGCCAACTCACCCAAGTGATGACGATCCCGAACCACACGGAGGCCGCGGTGGTTGGTCGCATCAAAGTGATGGGGGATATGGATACGACAGAAACTCGCAAGCCGCAAGACGGTAATCTGGCGATCGACGAAAACGGAACGCGAGCCAGTTTTCGAGTCAGCTCGATCCCTGTCGTGGGCGGCGAGAAGATCGTGATGCGCGTGATCGATGAAGGTAACAAGGTCTTCACCTTCGAAGCCCTGGGCATGCAGGACCGCGAGGCGCAAATGGTCAAGGAGCTGCTCGATAAGCCGCACGGCATGATCATCATGACGGGCCCGACGGGTTCCGGTAAGACGACGACGATGTACACCATGCTGACGAACATCGATTCGTCCAATACGAACATCTCGACCGTCGAAGATCCGGTTGAATTCAAGCTGCCGGGTATTAATCAGGTGCAAGCTGACAACGATCACGGCATGGGGTTCGGAAACGCCCTGAAGTATCTCATGCGTCAAGACCCGGACGTCATCATGGTCGGCGAAATTCGCGATCACGAGACCGCGGTGAGCGGCGTGCAAGCGGCGTTGACCGGCCACTTGCTGATCAGCACGCTGCATACGAACGATGCGATCGGCTGCGTCCCGCGATTAAACGACCTGGGACTGGACTACTTTAAGATCGCCGGAGCATTGCTGGGCGCGATCGGACAGCGGCTGCTACGAGGGATCTGTCCACACTGCAAAGAACCATCGGTTCCCAATCAACGGATGCTTGATGCGTTACTCAAGGATCACGACTTGACAATTCCCGCGAACGCCATCTTTTACAAAGGAGCGGGGTGCGGCAAGTGTCTGGGGTCGGGCTACGTCGGCCGGATTCCGATCTACGAGATCTTCGTCGTTACTCCAGAGATTCAAAAGGCGATCGAAGCCGGTCTGCCACACTCGAAGCTGCGCGAGCTGGCGGTTGCGGCGGGCATGGTCGAACTCGCACCGGCGGGCATCCAACAGGCGTTACAAGGCCGGACCACGGTCGAAGAGGTGTATTACAAACTTTCGGGCTAACCCAGTGTCACGAGTGAACGAACATTATGTCGAACTTCGCAGCGAACAAAGGCAGTGGTGGCGGCGACTTTTTGAAGAAGCTGCAGAACATCAAGATCGGTGGCGGCCGCGCGAAGGGAATGAAGATCAAAAAACGAGATATGATCTTCATTTTGCGCAATATCTCGATCCTGATCGAGAACGGGCTGTCCTTGCCTAAGTCGCTGGAAACGCTGGTGACGGAAAAGTCGCTCAAAAAGTATTCGTCGATGTTGGAAGAGATCAAATCCCGCGTCGAGAATGGCGAGGCTTTTAGCGACACGTTGACCAGCTTTCCCGAAGCGTTCCATGAATTGATCGTCACCCAGATCCGGATCGGTGAACGGAGCGGTACGATGCCCCTGACGCTCGGCCGGATCTTGCACCAATTGGAACATGCGGACAATCTGAAGGGAGTCATCATCAAGAAGTTGAGTTATCCCTGTATCCTCGTGACGGCGGGTTCCGGTGCGATCACGTTCATGCTGCTGTACGTAATTCCGACCTTTCAAGGCATCTACGAGGAATCGGGAGCCAAGCTTCCTGGCATCACCCGGTTGCTGATCTATCTCGGTGAGGCCGGAACACAATACGGATGGATGGTGGTGTTGGGTATCGTTGCTTTGGTTTCCGCCACCGTGACGATACGTCGTCAAACGGCGGGGCGGCTGTGGATGGATACGTGGTTGTTGCGGGTGCCGTTGTTAGGGCGATGGTTCAAGAACATGTCGGTACTTCAGTTCATGGAGGTGTTGGGGAACTTGATGGACGCGGGTTTCACGGTCGTGGAAGCACTGGAATCGTGTTCCAAGGCGGTCGGCAACCGCGCCATTCGACAAAGCATCACCGAAATGCACGAGGCGTTGACGCGAGGAGAACGCTTCAGTGACGAGTTGGCCCGTCACGAGGATTTATTTCCGCCTGTCGTGAAGCAACTGGTTGTTGTCGGCGAGAAGACCGGAACGCTGTCCAAAACCACGGTCCACATTCGCGCTCACCTGCGTCGCGAGGTCGAGACGTATACGAACGTGATGCTGGGCGCGATCGAACCGACGATGACCGCCGGGCTAGCAGTTTGCATCGGCGGGATGGTACTCGCCATCTATCTTCCCATGTTCGACATGATCGGCGCTATGAAGTAGCGGTCGCGAATTATTCGCTGCTCGACAAGATGAAAGTGATTATCAACAACTTCCCGATTTGAGTTTTGGGGAGGGCGAGGCTCCTGCCGAGCCGGACAGGAGAAGGCTCGGCGGGAGCCTCGCCCTCCCAATTCGCCCTCCCAATTCGCCCTCCCAATCCGCCCACCGGGAATTAGATTGTCCACAGTTTCCCTGGACCACTGGAGCCAAGAAAATGAATCACCAAGCTCGCTCGCTCTCCGGCCTTCGCAGACGAGGCCCCAGACGGGGACTCAGCCTTTTGGAGGTCTTGGCGGTTGTCACATTAATGGGCATCATCGCGATGATCGTCGTTCCGCGTCTTGCGCACAGCGGCGTTGTCACGAAAGCAAATTCGTGCTTTACGACGAAAGGGGTGATCGAGGTGCAGGCGGAACTGTGGTTCCGCAACAAAGGCAACCCGCCAGCTGCGAACCTGACCAATATCATGGCCGACACATCTTACTTCCCTGACGGGGCAGTAACCTGCCCTGTCGATGGGGCCGCGTATGAAATCGACACGACAACGATGCGAGTGAACGGTCATGCACACGCCGATTTACTGGACTAACGAGAAAAAACTTCCGCATTTCACACAACGACGCATTTTGCAACCTATGTTTGAATAGCTTAGCGATCGGTGGGGTGTCATCACTGTCGCTGTGGCTGTTTTGTCAAACAACTTGTGTCCATGGGGTACGTTACGAAAGGGTAAAGTTATGAAGGTTCGCAAGAACAACACTCGCAAGCGCCGCACGCTCGGCTTTTCGCTGCTCGAGCTTTTGGCGGTCGTCACGATTCTCGGCATCATCGCCGTCGTCGTAATTCCTCGTATTGCCGTTTCCTCGAGTGTGGCCAAGGAGAACGCTCAGGCTCAAGCCGTTTCCGAAATCAATAGTGCCTTGGAGCGTTACTATTTCGACTACAATGCCTTCCCACTCGACCTAGCCGCGCTTTTTGGCGCGGTCGCGCTGCCGGTCCCCCCGGCGACAGTCGGACAGCCTTACTTCCCCGATGGCGCGCCGAAGAACCCGAAGACCGGCTTAGTTGCCGACTTCAACTATTCCAAGACAACGGGTCGTGTTTCTGGCAAGTAGGTCCGTCGGAACGACGCCTTGAACCATGCAGCATTTGGCTTGCTGGATGCGATGTTAAAAACGACAAGCTAACGGCGAGGTGTCACGTTTTCGAGACCCTCGCCGTTGCTTCACTTCTTGAGTCTTCGAGGAATGAACGGTGATGGCAAAAGCACGCACAGGGCGATCGGGCGTCACGCTGTTGGAACTCGTCGTGGTGGTTACGCTGATGGGTATCCTGGCTGCGATCGGCGCGGCCCGTCTCGGACGATCCGCCTTTGCGAACTTTGGTTCGCAAGGCGAAGCCCGCACGCTCTCGCTCTCGATGCTTCGCGCGGAACGGGCGGCGATCACCACCGGCGACATTCACTTCATTCAGTTCGATGCCGCGACGCCGAGGGCGGCGACGCAGTATAACGTGATGAGACGACTGACTCCTGGCCGCGACGTTTTGGTCGAAGGTCCCTACATTCTGAACAAGGACGTGAAAGTCGTCGCCACGGCCGCCAAGATGGACTTTAACTTTGAAGGCCAAGCTGCCGCCGCCTACCAAGTGGATTTCACCGGCAGTGGTCGCAACTGGCGATTGAACGTCGTGCCGATCACGGGCGCGGTTGTCGTGACGGATGTAACACCGTAACTCTTTCGCGGCAACTCCCTTTCTCCTCCCACTCGACGGCAATTCGTAAGGTAGAGTTTCGTAGGCGCACTCCCGCGCAAAGAGTTCCAAACCGGCACATTGGGGTAAGTGCGATGAGCCAACGTGATCCAGACCGAGCCAGCAGAAAGCGGACCGGGCAGTCGCTGCTCGAAGTGATCGCGGCCACCACGATCATTGCGATCGCATTGGTCCCGGCGCTAAAGCTGATGCGTGATAGTGTCCGGATCGGCCGTCAGACGGAAACGGCAAATATCCTGGCTACGTTCAGTATGAGCAAGCTGGAAGAACATCTCGCCCGCACCGCCGCCAACTGGAAAGCAACCGAGGACTCGGGGCCGATACCGAACTACGCCGGTCTTCGTTATCAGGTGACAAAACTCGACGAAGGACTCGGTTCCGGATTGATGCGAATTACTGCGACTGCCTACGAAGACACAAATCGTAACGGGAAGTGGGACAACGGCGAACGGAATGCTGTGTTTGTCTGCAAGGTCGCCAAAAACGCCGCTTACGAGCAAGAAGCAAGTTAGGGACAAACCAATGCGTCACTCGCAAAGACACGGGCCAGGAAAACGCCGAGGATTATCGCTGCTCGAATTGATCATCGCGTCGTCGATGCTCGCGATGCTGATGACCTCGATCTCGGTCGTCATCCGAGCCGGTCGCGGGGCGTGGGAAGCGCACGAAGAGGATTACGTCCGGGTCGAGGCAGCTCACTCGGTTTTGCGGCACATCGTCCGCGAGATCCGTTGGGCGGACGCGGTCACTGAATTCACTTTCGACGCGAAACCGGCACGGCTTGGTCTCCTCATGCCGAATGGCGAAACACACGTTTGGGCGCACGATCGCGTCAACAACCTCAGAACTCCTGACTTGGGCTCCACGACTTTGTCTTTTGAGATTCGTGTTTCTTGGAGTGGTGCA
>JAQBZB010000046.1 GCA_027622275.1 Planctomycetota bacterium
CACGACCGCTGCGGACACCATCACGGTTGCCAACAGCCAAGTGGTGATCAATGATCGGGCGCCCGTTGCCTTTACCGTTTTGCAGAACCTGACCGTTCAAGGCCAAGCCGGTGATGACACAGTTTCGGTCACACCAATGGCGAACATCAACGTCACGGTCCAGGGTAACGACCCGACCGCCAGTGACACCGCTGTTGTGAACGTCACGGCACCCGTCACGTTTGCGCCGACGGGCATCGACGCGGCAACAGTGACCGTAACGGGTTTTGGCCCTGTGATGTTGCAAACCATCGAATCGGTAACGCTCAGTGGTGACGGCGGCAATGACGGGCTAACGATCACCACGCCTGCCGGGGCCAACACGATCACGCTCACTCCGGGATCATCCGCCGATTCTGGCGACGTTGTTGTCGGCACTTTGGTGCCGATGTCGTTTACCGGGCTGGGTACCGCCGGAAACTCGATCGTCATTAATGACCCGGACGGTGCACCCGGTAACGACACACTGATTTACCAAGGTACCGGCGACGACGATATGTTTGCCGTGACTGCGGCAAGCGTGGTTACGTTGAACAGCCAACTGCCGGTGAACGCGTCGGACATCGCCGCGGTTACGATGGCGGGTGGTGACGGCGCAGACACGTTCACGGTAAACGGCGGCACGGTATTGACCACCATCACCGCGCAAGGTGGCGGGGCGTCGGACGCCGATGTACTCGACCTCGACGCGGCTGCGGCTGCTGTCGTCATCGATCTGGCAGCATCGACCGTGGCGGGATACGGTGCCACCGTAAACTACACCGGCATCTCGGTAATCGACGCCGCGGCGAATAGCCAAACGTTCCGCGTCGACGGTACGGGCGGAGCCGATACGCTTGTGGTGACCCCAGCAACCGCCAACAGCGGCCGCGTGCAAGCCAACGGCGCCGCGCCCATCATTGACTATAGCGCTGCCAGCGGCAATGCCATCACTGTGATGGGTGCGGGTGGCGACGATACCGTCGAAGTGGTCGGCGGAACTGCGGGAGAAACGTTTACGATCACCGGTACCAGCGTGGCCATCACAGGCGGACAAACCGTCAATCTGACGGCAGAGAACCTGCGCGTCGCGGGTGGAACGGGCAACGACATCTTCTCGGTTACGCCGCACGCAACCGTGCCCATCTTTGTCGATGGCGGAGATCCGATTGGTGGTATTCCGGGGGATCGATTGGATATCACCGCGGGAGCCGCGGCCACGTTCAACGCAGGCCCCGAGTCGGACGAAGGCAGTTTTCTCGTCACCGGCAGTCAATCTGTGAGTTACGACCACATCGAAACATTCGGCAGCATCAACGGGGGTGGCGCCGCGACGCTAACCATCAATGCCACCAACGCGGATAATGATATCACCGTCATCGGTACCGCGGCCGCCACGTTTACGGTCAGCATCGATGGCGGACCGGCGACCCCGTATGCCGGCTTTACGTCAGTCACGGTCAACGGCTTGGCGGGCGACGATGATATTGATCTTGACCTGAATACGCTCAACTTGCCGATCGTGATAAACGGCGACATGCCAGCAGCCGATGTCGATACGGTGACCATCACCGGCGGGGCCGGTAACGACAGTCCCGTTTACGCGCCGGGTGCTTCGGTAACTGCCGCGCCAGCGGGACAGGCGGAAACGGGTACGTTCGATACGACGACGCTGACGACTCCGATCGATTTGAACGGCATCGAACAGGTCATCTACGATGGCGAAGGGGACAACGACACGTTGAGCGTACTCGCTCTGACGGGTGATCGCACGGCCACCTTCACTCCGGGCTCCACGAACGACGCCGGTACACTTGCCGTCGATTCGTTTGTACCGTTGCAATTCCAGAACCTGGGTGCCACCGGTACGTTGACATACGACGATCCCGATGCTCCTGCGAACGATAGCTTTGTCTATCACGGCACCAGCAGCAACGACGCGTTTGGTTTGTCCGGAACGGCCATCATCACGCTGAATTCGCGGATTGCTGTGGACGTCGCCGGAGACACCGACAATCTGACACTGAGTGGGTTCGACGGTGATGATGTCTTCACCGTCGCGGGCGGACATGGCATTGCCACGGTCAACCTGCAGGGCGGCGATCCTTCGGCTTCGGATGTGGCCATTCTGAACGGCGACAACACAAGCCTGGTGACGGTCACCCTGGGCGCTGCTCCACCGACGGGGATCGACGCCACCATCATGGGCGGCGGCTTGGGGACGGTGAACCTGACCAGCGACGAGTTCCTGAACGTGGCCAACGCCGCGTTGGGCATCACGGTTCAGGGCGCGGCTTCGAACGATACGTTGGATGTGACGCCTTCCGCCGTGACGGATACGGCCGTGATTCAAGCGAACGGCGCGCATCCCGTCGTGACCGCGACCACAGCGGGCCCGTTGACGGTGGCAGGTGGTGCGGGCTCGGCCGACCAGTTGAATTACGTCGGCACAGACATCGTGGATTCGATCACACTTACCGATACGACGATTGCCCACACGGGCTTCAAAACGATCACGTACAATACGACATCGGAAGTGGTTCGCGTACTTGGTGGTCAGGGCAACGACGTCATTAACGCAAGTGCGGTGACGACGGTGCCCTTGAATCTGCTGGGCGGTGGCGGCAACGATACGATCACCGGCGGCGGTGTTGTGGACTTGATCGATGGCGGCGCCGGCAACGATACGATCACCGGCGGTCTTGGCGCGGACAATATCTTCGCTGGTGCCGACTTCGATACGATCAACTGGACGACGGGCGACGGATCGGACATCGTGTCGGGCGATGGCGGGGGGGACGTGCTGAACTTCACAGCGGCCGGAGCTAACATTGCGGCATCGGCGTCCGGAGTTCGCGTGCAGCTAACCGACGGCGCCGCTCTCCTTAGCATCGACGATGTCGAGCAGTTCAACATCAATGGAAGCGCCGGCGCGGATACCGTAGCGATCAACAATCTTACTGGGACCGACGCCACGCTGGTTAATGTGAATGTCGTCGCAGGCGCCACCGATGTCGTCAACATTGCGGGCACGGCGGGTGCCGACAATGTTGCGATATCCGAAACGGACGGTCCTTTGGTGTCCGTGACGGGCTTGACCGCCGAGATTCGCATTAGTTCCGTGGACGCCGCCGATACGGTTGCCTTTGACGGTGATGACGGTCTCGATAATCTGCAGGTCACTGGTTCGGCGGCTGCCGTGACCGTCGCCACGGCGACTAGTACCATCACCGGTGTGACAACGTCGATGATCACGTATGCTGATACTGAATCGCTGTCGGTCCTGGCAGGGTCGGCTACGAACGAACTGGCAGTCTCCGGGAACACAGCTTTCACGGTCAATCCTGGCGCTGTCGCGGACGAAGGCCAGATTCTGACGGCGACGATTCCGATCAACTTTGACGGCTTCGGAACGGGCGACACGCTGGATCTCAACGACGCGGGAACGAACAGCATCACCGTCAACGGTACGGATATCGGCGACACGATCACGGTCGCCGCCAACAGTGACATTCAGTTCGCAGGCCGAGCCACCATCCAGCGCACCGGTGGCACGACGACGGCAAACCTCAACGGTCTCGATGGCGACGACAACCTGGTCGTCAACAGCGGTCACGCCTACACCACTGTGAATCTGGCGGGGGGAGATCCTTCGGCGTCCGACACCGCGACCTTAATCGGCAACGCTACCGCCGCGACGGCGACGATCGGTGTTACCACTCCCATCGTCATGGGTGCCGGATTAGGCACGGTGAATCTCTCCAGCGTCGAACTCGCTGACCTGCAGAACGCTGGTGGAGCCATCAACGTCAACGGCAGCGCGAGCGCCGATACGATTCGTGTTTCTCCAACCGGAGCCACGACCGCGACGATCCAGGCTGATAATTTCCCGCTAGTCTTGAACACGACCAACACGGCTGCCTTGACGATTAACGAAAACACGGCCGGTGACGGCGACCTGTTGTCCGTGAGCCTCACAGCTGCCAACGAGACCGTAACCGTGAACGCTGCCACCGGCGTGGTACAAGTCACAGTCGGTCCTACTCTCAAGACGGTGAACTTCGCCACGGCGAATATCGAGGCCTTAGAAGTGATTGGTGGCGCGGGCAATGATACCTTCAACACCACCGGATCGACCACGATACCAGTATTCATCGACGGTGCAGATCCGATTGGCAGCGCGCCGGGCGATACGCTGGCCATCGCGGCAGCAAGTCCAACCGTGAATGCCGGCCCAGAAAACGATGCGGGCAGCGTGGTCACCACTGGAGTTCAACCGATCAGCTACGATCATATCGAAACACTGCTGCTGACGGGCGGCGGCACCGGGACCATCAACGGTACTAACGGCCCTGACGCGATCACGATCATTGCTCGCGATAACAGCTACCCGGGATTGGCAACGAATGCTACTCCCGGTGTCAACGACTTCACGGTGTCGGTGAATGATGGAGCGGAGATCCTGTTTGCCGATATGCCGATTCTGAACGTCAACGCGCTGTCCGGCAGTGACGAGATCGCGGTCCAAGCTCCGGCACCCAACAACGCCGCCTGGGGCGTGAATTTGAACATCGACGGTGGTCTGCCGACAGGTAGTGACAAAGTGATCTTTGGAACTCCGGGCACCGCCGATACGGCTGAATACACACCGACAGGTGCGGACGGTGGTAACTTTAATATCACCAACCTGAACTCGATGAACACGTTCACTCAGATCGAGCACTTCGTCTATGATGGCGAAGGCGGCAACGATAGCCTGACGGTCTTCGGTGATGCTGGCGGCGGAGCCGTTGCTGAGACGATTGTCCACACGCTGGGAGATGCCATCGACGAAGGAAGCGTGCGGATCAACAGTCTGTTGGCGATCGATTACCAGAATTTGGGCGCAACCGGAACGCTGACCGCCGATGGAAACGCTGGAACCGATGCACTGATCGTCAACGGCACCAGTGGTAACGACACGCTTGCCATCAACCGCACTGCAGGCACCGTCACCCGTGGCATCACGACAACCGTTGTCGACATCGAATCGCTCTCGGTCGCGACCGGTCTTGGTAACGACACGGTGACCGTCACCGGCACGGGTGGTCCGACGCTGTCGATCGATGGCGGCGGTTCCACGACCGATACCATTAACTTCACCAGCGGCGTTGCGGCGGCCAGCTTTGCGGTAACCGGTCCGTCCAACATCCAGATGCTGACAATGGACGGTTCGGCAGCCCAAGTCAGCGGCTTCGAGGGTATCACGCTGGATGCCGGCGCTGGTGGGACAGCGGATAGCTTTGCCGCCACCACCGGGGCCGCCGAAAGCATTGCCTTTATCGGCGACGCGGCCAATCCCGATGATGCAACGCTGTTAATCGACGGTTTCGCACCCATCACGCTGAACAACTTCACGGCTGCTTCGACCGTCACGCTCGACGGAGGCGATGGCGATGACCAATTCGAAGTCGCTCCCAACGCCGCGGTCAACTTCGCCACGGTAACGGTTAATGCCGGCACGCCCGCACTCGACGGCTTGACCGTTACCGGACGCACCGCAGCTGACATGTTTGTTTATACGCCCAGCGCAACCACGGCGACGGATGGGGCGGTGACGGTGAATGCCGTGACCGTGAACTTCACCGGAGCCGAGTCAGTCACGCTGGCCGGTCTAGGCGGGACGGACCAACTGACGGCGAACGAGCCGACGGCGGCTAACAACGATACTGTCCTGTTTACGCCGGGTGTGGGTGACGTGGGCACGCTGCAATTCAACAACAGCAGCCCGGTCAGCTTCACCAGCATCGAAACTCGCATCATCGCCACAGGGACCGGAACGGACGCACTAAACGTGACGGGAACCGAAGTCAACGACACAGTCGCGATTGTCGGCGGCGCGGGCAGCAGCACGATCACCCTCAATGGCGAGACGACGACCTACACACATGACACGACCGCCGCCGATAGCCTCTCGATCGACACCGGCAATGGCGACGATCAAATCACGGTCACACCAGGAACGGGAATCACCGTCAATGTTGCTGGTAGCAACCCTTCGGCTTCGGATCTACTCACGATTGTCACCGGTGGCACGGCGACGACCGTGACCGAGACGAGCGTTACGGTCACAGGCAACTCACCGGTCAACCACACCGGCATCGAGCATGTGACTTTGGCAGGCAGCCCGGCCAGCGTCACGCTGCAGGGTGGCGCGGCCAACGATGTGATTGCGATCACTCCACCAACATCGACCGCCCAGATAAATTCTGGCGCCACGATTAACTTTGCGGGTTCGACGGCCGTGACCGTTGACGGTCAGGGCGGAACGGAAGACCTGGCAGTCGTCCACGGTAACGCGGCAAACAATGTGATCGCCATTGACCGCACCGCTGGAACTGTCGTCGCCAGCGGCATCACGACGACAATTGGCGCTGCCAGCGAACTGCTTTCGATAGAAGCGGGACTGGGTAACGACGTCGTGACGGTGACTGGTACGGGCGGCCCGGCCTTAACGATTGACGGTGGCGACTCGTCGACCGACTCGGTTACTTTCACGAGTGCAGCCGCGGCAGCCGCGTTCCTCGTGACGGAAGGTCCAACCAACAACAGCAGTGTGGTGACAATGGACGGCTCGGCAGCCCAGCTGAGCGGCGTCGAAGCGGTTACTTTGGACGCCGGTACTGGAGCGGGCGCGGACAGTCTGACCGCATCAGGCACCGCCGACACCAACAGCATTACCTTTACTGGCGACGCGGCGAATCCAGACGATGCCGTGCTGTGGTTCGATGCCTTCGCGCCACTGACTTTGAACAACTTCACGGCTGCGTCGACGGTCAACCTTAACGGCGGGCCTGGTGACGACGTGATCGAAGTGGCTCCCAACGCGGCGGCCAACTTCGCCACGATCACGGTCAATGCCGGCGCTCCGTCGGCCTCTGATATCGTGACCGTTACAGGCACGACGGCGGCTGACGCCTTTGCCTACACGCCCAACGCCACCATCGCTGCCGACGGTGCCGTAACGATGAATGCCGTGACCGTTAACTTCACGGGTGCCGAATCAGTCAATCTTGCTGGGCTGGCAGGCGCGGACTCGCTGACCGCGAACGAGCCCACGGCGGGCAACAACGACACAGTTGTGTTCACGCCCGGCGCGGGTGACGACGGATCGCTGCGGTTCAACGATAGCAGCCCAGTTAGCTTTACCAGCATCGAGACGCGCACGTTAGCAACTGGCACCGGTACGGATGCACTTAACGTGACGGGAACCGAGGGTAACGACGTTGTCGCGATTACCGGTGGTGCCGGTACGACGTCGCTGGTCGTCAATGGCGAGACAACGACCTTTACACACGACACGACTGCGGCCGACAGCCTCTCGATCGATACCGGGAACGGCGATGATCAGATTACCGTCACACCAGGGACCGGAATTACGGTCAATGTTGCAGGAAGCAACCCGTCGGCATCTGATCTGCTTACGGTGGTCACGGGTGGAACGGCAACGACGGTTACGGAGACGAGTGTCACCGTAACGGGCAACTCGCCTGTGAATCATACGGGAATCGAGCACATCGCTTTGACGGGCAACCCGGCGATCGTCACTTTGCAGGGTGGCGCAGCTAACGATGTGATCGCAATCACTCCGCCAACATCAACCGCCCAGATCAATTCCGGCCCGATGATCGATTTCACGGGTGCGACCGCAGTCACCATTGATGGACAAGGCGGCACGGAAGATTTAGCAGTCGTCAACGGTAACGCGGCGAACAACACGATCGCCATTGACCGCACGGCTGGAACCGTCGTTGCCAGCGGTATCACAACAACCATCGCCGCTGCTAGTGAGCTGCTCTCGATAGAAGCCGGTCTGGGTAATGATATGGTAACAGTTACCGGTACTGGTGGCCCCGCCTTGTCGATCGACGGTGGCGGCTCTTCGTCCGATTCGGTTACGTTTACGAGCGCTGCCGCGGCGGCCGTATTTATCGTGACTCCAGGTCCAACCAACAACAGCAGTGTCGTGACGATGGACGGCTCGGCCGCTCAGGTGTCGGGGACCGAGGCCGTGACTTTGGATGCTGGAGGCGGAGGGGCTGCGGACAGCCTCACCGCGTCAGGCAAAGCCGATGCCAACAACATTACGTTTACCGGTAACGCGGCGAATCCCGACGATGCCGTGCTGTGGTTCGACGCGTTTGCGCCGCTGACATTGAACAACTTTACGGCTGCTTCGACGGTCGTGCTTAACGGCGGCCCTGGCGATGATGTGATCGAAGTGGCTCCCAACGCGGCAGTCAACTTCGCCACGATCACCGTCAACGCGGGAGCTCCGTCGGCCTCCGATACGGTGACCTTCACCGGCACGGCGGCGGCCGACGCCTTCTCCTATACGCCCAACGCCACCACAGCGGCAGACGGGTCGGTCACCGTGAACGCCGTCACGGTGAACTACACCGGAGCCGAGGCGATCAATCTGGCCGGTCTATCGGGAAGCGATTCGCTGACCGCCAACGAGCCCGTGGCGGGCAACAACGATACGGTCGCGTTCACGCCGGGCGCGGGCGACGACGGTGCGTTGCGGTTTAACGCCAGCAGCCCCGTCAGCTTTACCAGCTTCGAGACTCGCACGTTGGCAACCGGCACGGGGACAGATGCCCTCAACGTGACGGGAACCGAGTCTAACGACATCGTTGCGATCGTCGGCGGTGCAGGCTCGACAACCATAGTGATCAATGGAGAGACAACCACATACACCCACGATACGACGGTGGCCGACAGCCTGTCGATCGATACGGGCAACGGCGATGACCAGATTTCCGTCACGCCAGGGACCGGCATAACCATGCAAATCGACGCCAGTAACCCGAGCGCTTCCGACAGCCTGACTTTCAATGCCCAGGGGGCGGCGACCACTCTGGATCTGGCCACGGCAACAATCACCGAAACTGGCCTGGGTGCGGTCGGCTTTACAGGTGTGGAAACCGTCCACGCGACCATGGGTACTAGTGACTTGACGTTCACTGGCACCACCGGTGATGACGATGTCAGAGTGACGATTCTCAACGTCAATGCGGGCGTCGTGCGGGCCAACGATATGTCGCCCACGGTGAACTACACCAACACCGACGGCACTCCGACAACCTTCGACTTAGGAGACGCCACCGACGAGGACACCTTGATCGTCGTCGGTGATGCTCTTGGGCAGACATTCGACATCAACGCCTCAGATGTTGATCCACTTACGGTTCCCAACACGATGCCAGCCCGGATGGTGGCAGCGAGGACCGTCGCTGTGTTGACCAGCACGCTGGCGGCCAACGGTGCGGTGAACTGGACCGCTGACGGCATCGAATCACTGGAAGTCCACGGGCTCGAGGGAACAGACATCTTTAACGTAACACCTCGACCGACCGCAACAGCGCCTCCCGTCCCAATCTTTATTGACGGTGGCGACCCGATCGGCAAGAACGTCGGCGACCGCATAAGCGTTAATGGCTTGATGACGGCTGTCCAGTTCCTGGCTGGCCCCGAGACCGACGAGGGCGGCTTTGTCATTATGGATCACGAGCGGATCAGCTTCGACCATATCGAGGAAGTCAGTGTGGTCGGAGCCTCCAAGGCTCTGGTTGTTGGTGACAACACAGATGATGAACTGAGCGTCATCGCTCGCACTGCTCAGGCTAATCCGCCAAAATATGTGGGTGCGGACGGCGTGCAAGACTTCACCACTTCGATGAACAACTCGCCGGAGATTCTCTGGCTGGACACGGCTCAAGTCTATCTCGACGGCCTCAACGGCGACGACGACTTCACAATTCGCGCGCCAGCGCCCAATGGCGTCAACTGGAATGTGCAGGCCTATGTGGCTGGTGGTCCTCCTTCAGCACCCGAGAATGGCGATCGGCTGCGTGTGGAGACTCCGGGCAGCAACGACGCGGTGAGCTATCAGCCTACGGGTCCCGATTCAGGCATTTTGAGTTTGACGAACGTGACGGCAACCATCCACGTCGGATCATTTGCCCTCGACTGCGACAGCAACGGCATACCCGAGTATCTCTCATCTCCTGGTGGTGTAGAAACGCTGTTGTACGATGGCATCAGCGGCGAGGGCTCGTTTACCGGAATCGGATCGGGCCAAGGTGCGACGACAGCGTACACCGATAACCTGACCATTCGCGGGAACGGGTTTGCACAAGCCTTGGCGGACGAGCGTTTCGTCCACACGCCAGGCGACGGCCCGGATGCCGGGCGAGTTGACGTAGTTGATACGACCAACAACCAGACGATGCTGGCACTGCAGTACAGCCACCTGGGGTTGAATGCCGTGGTGACGTTCGACGGCCAAACTGGCAACGACACACTGGTAGTCGAAGGAACGTCGAATGGCGATACGTTGGATGTGCTCTTCACGGCGTCGAACGTCATTGACGTCGATCTAACGAGTTCGCTGGGCACGCACGTCGACATTCGCAGTGCTGCGATTGAGAATTTTGAGATTGATGGCGGTGCTGGCGACGACCAGCTGAACGTCCGCGGCGCCTTGGACGCCACCGGGACTTTCTCGGTCCGCGGGGGAGAACCCGGCGTGGGGAGTGACACGTTGCACCTGTTTGCCACTCCAGGCGCGACGAACACGATCACGATCCTTCCCGACGCCCTTAACAGTCACGACCAAGACGTGACTGGGTTGGGATCTGCTACCGCGAACGTCTCTGGCATGGAACAGATTACGGTGGCGGGCGAAGGTGGTAACGACACTCTGACCATCGATCCCGGTGCTGGAGACAATGCGGTGGTGATCCGCCGTGGAAACACACTGGATACCAACCCCGACCCAGCGACGACGACACTCGCCAGCGCGGATCTTGTCACTTCAGACAGTCTGCCGGACATCGAGTTCGCGGCGTTTGACGTCTTCGCCGTCGACACGAGCGTCGCATCGCCGAGTGGGAGCGACGTCGTGACATTCCATACACGGTGGCTGGCGGGCGCAAGTAACGGAAATTACCGCATGATCGCGGACGCGACAGATCTGCTCGTCATTGAAGGTGTGGAGGGCGCAACCGACACGTTTACAGTCACGGACCCTGGGGCAGGTTCTGTGGCCGTGATGCAGACCGAGGGCACGAACGTGACTGTCACCGAAACTTCCGGGTCCCTGGATCGTGTCGTCGTGCGCGGCTTAAGCGGCACGGACGTCTTCAACGTCACTCCGGGTGCCGACGCGGTTGTGGCGATCGAAGCGGGAGAACCGATTGACGCTGATACGCTGAACGTCACCGTGGCCGGTAACGTGAGAATCGCTCAAGGTGAGAACTCCAGAACCGGCGTGATCGACGACCCGGCCGCCGTTCCCACGTTCCAGGATATTGAGTTCACGGACTTGCAGTCCGTGAATTTCACAGCGACAGGCGCAGGCACTCTAACAGTCCGAGCGACAGACGATGCGGACAACATCGCGGTCGGGCCCACAACCACCGCCAACGAAGCCCGTGTTTGGGTGAACGATGGTAGTGTCATCACGGCCAACGCTGGCGGCGTCACCAATAACCTTGGTACCGTTGTGTTAGAGGGCCGATTTGGCGACGACAGCTTCTCGATCACGCCCATCAATAACGTCGCGATCACAGCCCAGGGCATGGACCCTAGCGCCTCGGATCACGCAGTGGTAAACGGCACAATAGCACAAGACACGATCGACTATGCTCCCACCGCTGATGGCGGCACGGTGCAAGTGAATGCGCTAGGCTTGGTGACATTACAGACGATCGAAACTGTGACGGTTAATGGTCGCGGCGGCAATGACACGCTGGACCTCAACACACCCGCCACAGCTAACACGATCAACCTGAAACCCGGTTCGACAATTGACTCAGGTTTGCTGCAGGTCGACTCCCTAGTGCCGCTGAACTTTACCGGACTGGGTGCAACGGGCAACTTGAGGATCACCGATGGAGGTGGCACTGACACGCTGGTCTACGAAGGAACTACGGGAAGTGATACCTTCACCATGCCTCACGCCGCGCCTCCCGCGTTAAGCACGGGCAGCGTTGCCATGAACAGCCAGATCGCCGTTGGTACGGTGGGCGTAGAAGGATATCGCCTGGTCGGAAACTCGGGCGACGACAACTTCAATATCACGGCACCAGCAACTGCTTCGGTGGCGAACATCCAAGTCGATGGCGACGATCCAGGCAGCAGCGATACCCTGACGGTCACCAGCAGTGCGGCGACGACGGTCAACTTGGGCAGCTCGACGGTCACTCAGACCGGTTTTGCCACCGTGACTTACTCGGGCGTAGAAGCTCTTGGCGTGGTTGCTGGTGGGAACGCACTTACCGTTAACGCAACCGCTGGTGATGACGTGCTGAACGTGACACCGCTGACCGCCAACAGCGGTGTTCTCCAGGTCGACAGCCTGGATCCGGCCGTCAACTACTCAGGCGTAGCGGCGAATGCCATTTCGGTCGACACCCTGGGTGGTGAAGATCAATTAGTTGCAAACGGAACGAGCGGCGTGGACGCGTTCACGGCCAGCGATACAGCGGTGATGGTTTCTGGCCAGACGCTCAATATCCTGAACACGAACACCGAGTCGATCAGGCTCGAAGGCGGCGATGGCAACGACGGCTTCACGGTGACCCCATCGGCAACGGTCCCAATCTCGGTGCTGGGTGGCGATCCGATCGGTACAACGGGTGACACGCTGACCATCGCAGGTGCGACGGGACGCGCTGTTGCTTTCACTCCTGGCCCGGAATCGGACGAAGGTAGCTTCGAGTTCACCGATGCACCCGCGTCTCAGCCGGTTAGCTTCGATCAGATCGAGGCGGCTGCAGTGAACGGCGGCGCCGGTACTGCGGCAACCGTCAATGGCACCAACGCGGACAACGACATCACTGTCATTGGTACTGGCACGGATGACTTTACAGTCAGCGTCGATGGCGGTCCGGCAGTTCAGTTCAACAACACTCCGTCGCTAACGGTTAACGCCTTGAGTGGCGACGATGACATCGATGTAGACGTCGAAGCCGGCTTGTCCCTGACAACCTTCAACGTCGATGGTGGTCTGTCGACCGCGGATGGTGGCGACAGGCTGACGGTCAGTGGTGCGACTGGCCCCGACGGAGCCACATGGACACCTTCGACCGGCGCGATGGTCGTGTTGGCACAAACGATTTCCCTCGGACTTCCAGCCGCGAATTCCATCGAGAACTTGGTTTACGATGGCGAAGGGCAAAATGAAGTACTCACGATCGTGGGTAACGCTTCCGACAACACATTCACACACACTCCTGCCGCTGCGGACGACGCTGGCCAGGTGCTTGTCGATACTCAGTTGGCAATTAGCTATGTCAGCTTGGGAACCACCGGTTCGGTCGCGATCACAGGCGGGGGCAACTCGACGGTCACCGGCGACACAATTATTGCGCAAGGCACAGCCGGCAGCGACACGTTTGGCGTGGCAGGTGTGGCGATCATCACGCACAACAGCCACGTCAATCTCACCAGCACAACCGTGGAAAATTACCGATTGCAAGGCTATAGCGGAGACGATGTGTTCAACATCACGGCGGTCGCAGGGATTGCCATCTTGACCGAAGGTGACGATCCAGGTGCGAGCGATGTGCTGAACTTCACCAGCAGCGTGGCGACGACTTTGGATCTACCCACCAGCACGTTGATACAGGCTGGGTTGGGTAACGTTTCGTATGCCGGTGTCGAGACCGTCAACGTGGATGGCACGGCGGCCAATAACTTCGATCTGCTGGTCCGCGGCGGGGCCGTGGCCGATGCCTTCGACGTGACTCCGACGGCAACGAATGATGGCCGTCTGCGAGCCAATGATGTGGCGCCTCTGGTCAACTTTAACAATACCGGCACCCTGACGATTGACCCTCGCGAAGGTAACGACTCGATCACCGTGAACGGAGGCGTGGGGGCGGACACGGTCAATATCACGGACACGGCCATTGATATCACCACGCCGGCGTTGCAAGCGATTACTTACAACACGGCGAATACCGAGTCGCTAGTCTTCCTTGGCGGCATAGGTTCCGACACGGTCAACGTGGCAACTGGCGTCACGACACCACTGTTCATCGATAGCGGTTTGCCAGTTGAAGGTGATCCGGGTGTACCGTCGGGCGATACGGTGAACGTCATTGCGACGGATAACGCTCGTATTACGCAGGGCCTGCCGTCGACATCGGGCGTGATCGACGGCCTGACTGGCGCGGCCGATATCAGCTATGCAAACACTCAATACATTGGCATTACGTCGACAACCGCGAGCAGCACGCTGACGGTGCGAGCGACGGATGCGGCGGATAATATTGCCGTCGGGCCGACGGCAACGGCTAATGAAGCAAGCGTCTGGGTCAACGACGGTACGGTCATTACTGCGAATTCAGGTGGTGCGAACACGAACTTTGGAACCGTGGTGGCGCAGGGCCGCTTCGGCGATGACCTGTTCTCCATCACACCAGTGGTCGGTGTCGCCATCACGGCCCAGGGTGCCGACCCAAGTGCTTCGGATCATGCGGTCGTGCACGGCACGTCGGCCGGTCATGTGATGACCTACACCCCGGATTCATTGGATGCCAGCGATGTGGGCCAAGGTACCGTGCTGTTAGCGGGGCATGGTCTGGTGACGCTAGAAACCATGGAATCGCTGACGATTGACGGAGTCGGCGGCGGCGATGCCCTGGTCGTCGTAGGCTCGGCGGCCCGCGACAATCGCTTTATCCACGTGCCCGGCGACCAACGCGACAAGGGCACAGTTGAGACCTCCAACGGTATTAACGCTCTATTGCGAATGAGTTACGAGAACCTCGGCACCAGCGGGTCGATCGAAGTTGACGGTGTGAGTGGCGATAACACGCTGGCAGCGTCTGGAACCGCCGGTGGAGATCTGATCAATGTTTCGTTTACGAGCCAAAATGAAATCCTCGTGGAAGTCACGAGTGGCGTTGGCGACTACATTCCGCTGTCCAGTGACAACGTCCAGAATTACCAAATCGCGGCGCTGACCGGCGAAGACGTGATCACGATGAACGCGACGCTTGACGCGACCGGACTGATCCAGGTGTTCGGCGGCGACCCTGGCATCGAAGGCGACACGATCAACTTTATCGGCGTCGGCGGAACAGCCGAAAGCGTGGGGATCGCGCCTAACCCGACCGTGATCAATGGCCAGACGGTCAGTGATATTCAAGCCGTTTCCGGGCTCTCGCCAAACCCCGTTGACGTTATCGGAGTCGAGGTCATTCGCTACGACGGCGTGGATGATCAGGACACGCTGACCGTCGATCCTGGGGAAGGCGACAACACCGTCCGCATCAACCGCGGCACCGGCGTAGATGTTGTCCAATCAAACAGCTTGCCGTTGATTGAATTTGCGGCGCTCGACCGCTTTGTGCTGGACGCCGATGACGGTGGCTTGTTCGGTTCCGACACAGTAACATTTGTCACGCGTTCTTTGGATGGCGCCACGCACGCCAACTATCAAGTCAACGCGGATGAAAACGATACGCTCGTCATCGAAGGCGTCGATGGCTCACGCGACACGTACCTCGTCACTCACCCCGTCGGCGCATCCGTCGCGGTGGCCGACACGCAAGTCACACAGGCCGTGATTGTCACCGAGACATCGGGCAACCTTGGTCGTCTACAGATCAATACTCTCGGGGGTGACGATCAGGTAACCGTCGATGTCGGCGCAACGAACCTCGTCAATGTACCAATTACCTACGATGGCGGTACGAACTCTGATAGCTTGATTGTCACCGGTTCGCCGATCACGGCGGTCACCACGGTACAGTACGATCCAGGCCCAGCGACCACGGAAGGACGCTTGACTTACAATCCGCAACTTGCGACTCCCAGCATGTTGATCGACTTCGTTGGCCTGGAACCGGTGATCGAACTGGTTGCGGCTGGCAACTTGGTTGTCAACGGCACGGACGCGGACAACGCGATTACTTATAGCGAACTGGGCGCGAACGGACTGGTGTCCGTCGACGCGTTCGAGACCATCGAATTCGCAAACAAGCAACAGCTAACGCTCAATGGCAATGATGGCGACGATCATATTACGCTCAACAGCGCGGTCGCTCCGGCTAGCCTGGTTCAGATCAATGTGAACGGCGGCGACACCGACGGCGACGTGCTGCGGGTGGTCAATAATAACGCCGGCGTAGACATCGACGTTAGCCCAACTTCGCCGGTTGGTGCCACGATCGTCGGTGCTCAACTCGTGAGCGTTTCGGCGAACACGGTCGAATTGATCTCGATTGACGGTGCGACGGTTGGTGATGTGCTCGATGTTAATACGCCGATCGGCGGCAACACGATCAATTACACGCCAGGCGACACGGTGGATGACGGTGACGTGCTGGTCGACAGCCTGGTGCCAATCCACTTCGACAATCTGGGAGCGGGAACGCTCTCGTTCACCGATACGGGCGCGGCGCGCATCGACACGCTGGTGCATCAGGGGTCGGACGTCAACGATGCGTTCCTGGTTGACGGCGGTCCAGGCCAAGGTCGCATCCTGCTCACGAATTCGCCGGGACAGCATGTGCCCGTGTTGGCTCCGGGCGTCAGCTTCCTCACGCTGGAAGGCCTGACCGGCGATGACGGTTTCACAGTGGATGGATCGCAACCGTTCGGTTTGATCACGGTCCACGGTGGCGATCCGGACGACGGTGATTCGCTGGTTGCGTTGAATCCAACAGCGACGCCAACCGTCGACGTCGGGATTGCGACGGTCACCGGATACGGCAACCCGATTGTCTACACCGGACTTCAAGATATCACGGCGGATGCCGGCGGCGGTGCGATTAACTTGGTCACGACCTTCGGCGACGATGTGATTGAAGTCACACCGTTGACGCCGACAAACGGCGTCGCCCAAACCAACGGTGTCGATCCGGTGTTTAACTACTTCAATACCGGAGTGTTGACGGGACAGACGCTGAACGTCAATCCAATCGTTGGCGAAGACGTGCTGATTGTGAACGCGACTTCGAATCCCGACACGTTGATTTCCGTCAACGGACCGGCCAACAACGTCAATACGGGCGTGTTCGGCGGCATCATCGATTTCGTCGGCGGCAATACAGAAGCATTAATTGTCAACGGCCTGGAAGGCGCCGACCACTTCGATGTTACACCGACCGCCAACTTGAATATCTTCATCGACGGCGGCGATCCCATCGGCGCGACGGGCGACACTTTGAATCTGAACGCGAATACGACTTCGGTGTACAATCCGGGCCCAGAGTCTGACGAAGGCGGCTTTACGATTGATAGCTTACCGCCCGTGAGCTATGACCACATCGAAGGCATCACCGTCACCGATCCAATGGGTAATAACTTGAGTGCCACCGTCTGTGCCACACAGGGCGACGACGACATCACGGCCCAAGGCGTGTCGCCCCAAGTGGTTGACGTCACGGTCAATGATGGACCAACGGTCCAGTATATTGGTGTCGCTGCATTGCGATTGGAAGGCAAGAACGGCGACGATGACATTGATATCGATATTGAGGTCGCTAGCCTGGGCGTGTTGATCACCGCTGACGGCGGCTTGCCGAGCACGCGGGGCGACGAAGTCACCGTGACGGGTGCTAACAACGACGCGCCCGACACTGTGAATTGGACTCCCGATCCGGCTTCCACCGAACGCGGCACTCTGACGGTGCTTGGCCAAACCGTTGTCGTCGATAACGTCGAGAGCACGGTCTACGACGGCGAGGGTGACCATGACAACCTGACCGTTACTGGCGGTGGACGCTTCTTGCACACTCCTGGCGGTGCGGTCGATGCCGGCGTTATGGCGCTTAACTCGCTGTTGGCAATCGACTATGTGAACCTGGGTGCCAGCGGCACGGTAGCCGCCAATGGCACCAGCGGTGGCGACACGTTGACGGCATTGGCCAGCGATGGCAGCGACACGGTCAATATTGCGTTCCTGAATGATAACGATATCGACATCGACGTGATCGACGCCCACGGGACACACGTGGACCTGCGCAGTAACGACGTTGAAAGCTACGAAATCCGCACTGGGTCGGGTGACGACGACATCAATTTGAACGCCAACTTCAACGTGACAGGCAGCTTCACCGTATTTGCGGGTGATCCGGGATCCGGCAGCGATACGTTTACATTCGCTGATCCGACTGCGACCGCCGTTGGCATCACGCCTGACCCAAATGACGCGGACGATCAACTCATCAGTGGCATCTTCACTTCCAACATCACGCTCAGCGGCGGTGAACAAATTCACTATGACGGTAACGGCGGCGAGACGTTGACGGTCGATCCGGGTTTGGGCGACAACGAAGTGACGGTTCAACGTGGCAACAATGCGGCGGCCGATCTGGTGACGTCCGACAGCATGCCCAATATCGAGTTTGAAGGCGTGCAGACCTTCCTGGTCGACGCCAGCAGTGCGGGCGGTGATGTCGTGACGTTCATCACTTGGTTCCTGGCTGGTGCGACGAGCACCAATTACCAGATGTCGGGGATCGGAACGGATACGCTGGTCATCCAAGGCGTCGATGGATCGCGTGGCGGCGACGACGACTACTTAGTCACGAATCCGGCCGGCGGACCAGTTGCTGTGACCGACATGAAGGGGATGAACGTTACTGTCACAGCGATCAACGAAATGCTTGGCCGCCTGCAGATTAATACCTTGGGTGGCGATGATGTCGTCACCGTCGACGTGGACGGCACGAACGTCATTGCGACCCCGATCACCTACGACGGTGGTGGCAACTCGGATCTTCTGCAATTGACGGGAGCCCCGCTCAGTCCAACCGATGCCGTCTACGCTCCCGGCGCTGACGTTACCGAAGGCCGTCTGGAGTACTCAGAGGCATCGGTGCCACCGCGCACGATGACCATCGACTTTATCAGCCTGGAGCCGATCGACGACGATATCGTCAGCACGCTCACGGTGGTTGGCACCGACGCCGACAACGCGATTGACTATCGCCCCGGCGCGGCGGGACACGGAGTCGTATCGGTCGACGGCTTCGAGACCATTCAGTTCTCGAACAAGAGCGATCTGATCCTACGTGGTGAAGCCGGTGACGACGTGTTTAATCTGAATCATGCAGGTCCGGCGCCCACGGGGCTGAACACGATCACGGCCGTGGGTGGTAATTCCACATCGGGCGACAAAGTGATCGTCAACGGATCCGCGGTCACGGACGATATCGGCTTCACGCCGACCAGCTTCGACTCCGCCCGTGTTACCGGTGTCCAGGGCGTGACATTCGTAGATGCCTTCACGATCGAATCCGTCGAAATCAACGGTCTTGGCGATCTGTCCGGTGCGGGCGATACGCTGACGGTGAATACTCCGGCAGGCGACGTGGATAGTTCCGTCGAGTTGACGCCTGGCACAACCTTCGATGCGGGTTCCGTGCAGGTAGACACTTTGGTACCGATGCGTTTCCGGAACTTGACGCCTTCCGGCGCGTTGCACATCGCCGACACATTCGCCGCGGACAACGACCGTTTGATCTACAACGGCGGCGACAGCAGTGATGCCTTCATCGTGCCGGATCCGCGTGTTAACCCACCGGCTCCATCGATTGCCAAAGTGAAGTTCATCGGTTCCATTCCCTTCTTGCAGATACCAGTTAGCTCCGGTGGCGTCGAGAACTATACGTTGCGTGGCAACGGCGGCAACGACACCTTCGACGTCACGCCACAAGCTGGTGTCGGTATTCGCCTCGAAGGCGACGAGCCTGGGACCGGCAGCGACGAGCTGAACTTCAATGCCGAGGCCACGTCGGTGAATGTCAATCTGGAAACGTCCACCATTTCACAGGCCGGGTTTGGCGACGTCGTCTATGACGGAGTCGAGGATCTAAATGTCGACGCCAATTCCCAGGACCTGAACGTTACCGTTACATCGAGCGACGACGTGGTGGAAGTCACTCCGTTGGGAGTCAATTCCGGCAAACTGCAAGCCAACGACGCTGCTCCACTGGTCAACTTTGACGAGACTCTGGCGTTCAATCTCGATACGGCAGCGGGCCAGAACACCGTGATCGTCAACGGTACTTCGGGCGGCGAGATGATCGCCGTGACCGGCACGCTCGTCAGCGTGGCTGCCCGCGAGACGATCAACTATACCGCGACGGGCGGTGCCAACGCGCTGACCGTCAACGGGCTCGAAGGGAGTGATACATTTAACGTGACACCATCTGCCGGCGTGCCGATCTTCATCGACGGGGGCGACCCAATCGGCGTCACGGGCGACACTCTGGCACTGCAGGCGAACGCCACCTCGATGTTCAGCCCAGGGCCGGAAGGCGACGAGGGAGGCTTCGACGTCGACGGCCTGCAAACGGTCAGCTATGACCATATTGAAAGTGTCATCGTGACGGACCCGACGAGCAACGACCTCGTCGCCACGGTGATGGGGACGCAGGGTGACGACGACATCACGGCCGCGGGCGTTGCGTCCAACGTGATGAATGTGACTGTCAATGATGGCCCCATCGTTCGATACGTCGGCGTAGGAAGTCTGCTGCTGCTGGGCAAGAACGGCGACGACGACATCGATGTAGACGTTCAAGTCGCGAACTTGGGCGTCGCAATTACAGCCCATGGTGGTTTGCCGAGCACGACGGCCGACGAAGTAACCGTGACAGGCATTTCCGATCCGCTCAACCCCGATTCGGCGACTTGGGAGCCGTTGGATGTCGACGCTGGCACTTTGACCATCACACATCGGGGGACGCCCACGACGATCAATATCGTCAACAGCGAATCGCTGACCTACGACGGAGAAAGTGAAGATGAAACACTGACCGTGGTCGGCGACGGCTCGATTCCAATGTTCAACAACGAGCAGGAACGCTTCGTTCATACGCCTGGCAACGCAGCGGACGCTGGCCGGGTCGACGTTACTACCGTCGACACGAACCCGATCAGCTCCAACGAGACTGTGCTGGGAATCAATTACGTGAACCTCGGTCTGGACGGAACTGTGATCATTGACGGTAATTCGTCGGCGGTCCCGGCTGGTGACACATTGGTGCTGTTGGGAACCGACGGTGACGACGTTCTGAGGGTCGACTTCACCGGCACCGATGCGGCGACGTTCAAGTTGTCACACGCATTCGGTCCGCATGTGAATGTGTTGAGCCAAGAGGTCGAGAATTATGAGCTTCGGACACTGGAAGGTGACGACGTAATTTTACTGCAGGCCGAAATATCTGCGAGTGGAACCTTCCAAGTCCACGGCGGCGGCCCAGGCAACAGCGACTTCTTGGGAATCACCGGCGACCCGGCTGCGACGGAAAACGTGACGATCGCGCCTGATTCGCTAGTCAGTACAGACCAGTCGATTACAGGCTTGTCGCCGAACCCGATGTCGATCATTGGCATCGAACGGATCAAGTACGACGGTGTGGACGACGAGGATACGTTGACAGTCAATCCGGGCTCGGGCGACAACGAAGTGCGTGTCGAACGCGGCAACGGTGTTGATCTCGTCACATCGGACAGCCTACCGGCAATCGAGTTCGATAATCTAAATACGTTCGTCGTGAATGCCGCGACTGGCGGTGCCGATCAAGTCACATTTGCCACTTGGTCGCTCGCGGGTGCAATCGCCGCAAACTATCAGATGACCGGCGGTCCTATCGACTCGCTAACCATCGAGGGTGTTGACGGATCGCGTAACGGTGACGACAGCTTCACCGTAGTGAATCCCCCTGGCACGCCGTCCGTGGCGGTCACTCACAATCTCGCCCAGAACGTCACGGTAACTGCCACAACCGATAATCTCGGTCGGCTGCAGATCAACTCGCTGGGCGGCGACGACTCTGTGTTGATCGATGTTACTGATCGGAATCTTGTCGACCTCGAATCGGGTCTCGTGAGTGTGCCAATCACATTCGATGGTGGCTCGAATTCCGACGATTTGACGATCAGCGGCAATCCGGGCGTCGGTATTTCGACCGTGTCCTACGCTCCCGGTCCTGACGTCACCGAAGGTCGTTTGGCTTATAACACGGCGGCAGCCAACAACACGGACGAGATGGTCATTAATTTTCACAACCTCGAGCCGGTCTTCGAGCTAGTTCCGGCCGCTGAATTGATCGTCAGCGGCACCGATGCGAGCAACGCGATTGATTATCGTCAAGGTTCCAGCGGTACACGCGGCCTGGTCTCGGTTGATGAGTTTGAGACGATTGAGTTCGAGTTCAAGGATCAGCTAACGATCAATGCGGGCGCCGGCAACGACGTGATCAATCTCGACAACGCCAGCCTGCCGACGGGCAATGTCGGTGCCAGTCTTGCCGAAGTTGAAATCAACGGCGGCGGTTCAACGATTGGTGACCAAGTGATCGTGAATGGAACGGACGCGGCCGACTCGATTGTATTCCGACCATTGGCACCCGATGCCGCGGATGTGACCGGAGTGTTGGCCACGAATGTCGTCGACATCAACACGGTCGAGTCGGTTGTGATCAATGTCTTGGGCGGCAGCGATTCGTTGGAAGTCAACCCACCAGCCGGAGCGAACAACGTCACCTACACGCCAGGGTCTGCAGCGGATTCCGGCGATGTGCGAGCCGACAGCCTGGTGCCGATGTCGTTTGCCAATCTCGGTGCCGCTGGCTCGCTCAACTTCACCGATCCCGCCGGTCGTGTAGATACGCTGATCCATCGCGGTTCGGAAGTCAACGATAAGTTCGCGGTCGCAGCGGTTTCCGGTGATGTGACGATCACCAACACGCCTGGCGCGCATGTCGTGACAACAACCGGGGGTGTGAATCACTTAGTCTTGGACGGGCTGAGCGGCGACGATATCTTCAACATCGCGGCGCAACATCCTTTCCTGTCGATCGACGTCAATGGACAAGAACCGTCGGCCAGCGACATCTTGAACGTTACTGGTACGGCCGGGACCGACAACCTCATCGTGACACTCGAACGGATCACGACCGTTAATCCCGATCCAGGAACGATCGCGGGCCTGGGCAGTCAAGCTGGGGAAGTAATCCGCCACACCGGTATCGAGCATGTCAATATCGGCGGCGGCGGTGTTGGTGGCGGAGCGGATACGTTGACGGTTATCGGCACGCAAGATGATGATGTGATTACTTACGAACCGCTGGAAGCCGAAGACGGTAAATTCAATAACGCCGGTTCCAATACGGCTTACGTCTTCCGTGACATCGGCGGCGCTTTCACGATCGATGGCAGCGACGACGGCGCGGACGACGTGGTGGTGCTCGGTACAAACGATCACGACGTGATCACGGTCGATGCTCCGAATCGGATCGTCTCGGTCGAAGACACGTTTGGCGTGGTGCTGAAGCCGGTCAATTTGGCCACGACCATCGAAGACTTGGATGTCCAGGCACGCGACGGCGATGATACCATTCACGTCATTCCAGCCCCGCCGCTGTCCAGCAGCGTCGATGGCATCCCCCGAAATCTGATCATCGATGTAGATGGCGGTTCGCCTTCGGCCAGTGATGCGCTGGTAATCGCCGCGGCTGGCGGTGCCAAACTGGACAATACTCATTTTGTCGTCGTCAATCACAGTCGTCGCTTCGATGAGGGCACGATTCGAGTCTACCAGGACGCGACGGGTGTGGTCGGCGACCAGACCATTCCGCCGCTCGTCACGGTCACACCGCCCGTTCGTTTCCCTGATATTGGGTTTGTCGACGTGGAAGTCGTCAACGCCCACGTGAATGATCCAGCGGAGCATCGGCTGATTCTGGGCCCGGACGTCTATGAGCAGAACGACGACCAATCGGATGCCAACTTCATCGGCACGGGCGAAACGCTCAACATCCAGAACCTGGCGATCTTCCCGCCAATCCGCGAGCACCGCTTTGTGATCGAAGATGTGGATTGGTTCCAGTTTGTCGCCAAGAGTACGGGCACGCTTGACTTCCAGGTCTTTTTCAACGAGTACAACCCCGAGCTGCTGCCGCAGGGTGGCAATATCCAAATCGAAGTGTATGACGCGGACGGAACGCTCATCGCCGGCAATGGTCCCAACTTTGGCACCAACGACGAATTGGGAGCCAATCAGCGCGACGATGACGAACGGATTCGCATTCCGGCCGTTGCTGGTCAATCTTACTTCCTGAAGGTGTTTGGTGCCGCGAATCCCACGGCAGACCCACGTTCCATCGTGGTGAACGGCTACAATGTCTCTGTTACGAGTACGCCGCCGACGATTCCGTACGACTTGGAAGTTGCCGATATTGTCGCTCAGTCGACCGTGGATACGATCGTCTCGCCACTTCCAGGGCCGATCGTCTTTGAAGCCAATGCAGACCCGTCGTTGTCGAGCGTTGACGATTTCTACGTTGGCAAACGGATCTACTTTACAACTGGTACTCAAGCGATCCGTCGCGGTCTAGTCACCGATTACGTCGCTGCTTCGCGTCGTTTTACCGTCGACAGCACGCAGTTCACGGGCAACGTGATGACGGGCGATTCCTTCGTTGTCGAAACCCACGACACGGGACGATCCCAATTGGATAACGTCACACGCGACGACACTCCTGTGATCCGTTTCCGGTTGGATGACGGGATCCTCCTGCATGACTTGCCAGGCAACGCGGCCAACGACACTCCGCCGGACGAAGTGATCCCGATTCCGTTCAATACGGCTCAAACTCGCGACACCACGACGGCCGGATATCGTGTGCCCGTATTTATCGAAGGCCCGCCGCAGATTGCCAATGGACAGTTGCCCCAGGTGCCGGTCGGTTACGCCAGGATGCTGGCCGAAGGCGTCTATGAATTCGACTTCGGATCGGACGCCATCGACTTGACGAATCCGAACGGCCCGACGACGGCGTTCTCGCTTTCCTCGAACAACGGCAGCTACTTCATTAATGCCAAGGTGGAGATCGAAGATCCAGCCACACCCACGCGGTTCGGATTTGGCGCTCGGAGCGAGTCGCTCGAAATCGTCGTCGACACGGTGGATCCGATCTTGCAGATCGTTGGTCTGGTTCCGTCAGGCAATGGCATGCCCGGCATGCCGCCCAACGTCACCAATGACACAACCCCAGAGTTCTGGGGAATTGGCGAAGCCAATTCCGTCATTCGACTATATGTAGACACGAATGCCAACAACCAGGTCGATGCTGAAGACGTGCTCATCGGCCAAGATGTTGCGATCCCACTCGACGGCACGAATCAGTTCCCGGATGGACAGTGGACGATTGAGTCGCTCGTGGACATGAACGACGCCAGGTTCGGTACGCCGGGCGGCCTGCGCACGATTCTGGGAACGGCCGAAGATGTTGCGGGTAACATCAGCATGCCGCCGGTAGTATTTAACATTTTCATCGACACGCAAGGGCCGCAGATTACGAAAGTCTTCGTCACGGACGTGCCGGGATACGATCTGTTTGATCCAAAGCCCTCCACGGACGGGCCTACACCACCTGTCACCAAGCTGTCGATAACCGTGAAAGATGATCCAGCTCGCAGCGACGCCGATCCAAACTTCCTCTATCCGGCATTGGTCAAGGCGATTGCGGAAAACGACGCGCATATTGTTCTGCGTGGCGATCATAACGGCGTGATCCCAATCGAAAGCATTGTGTTCACCGAAGACCCCGCCATGAATGGCGAACCAGCGACCGGTACGATCGTGCTCACGTTCTTCGAGCCACTGTTCGACGACCGTTTCACGCTGACCGTTCTGGATGACCTCATCGATCCAGCAGGCAACGCACTAGACGGTGAGTCCGATGCCTTGCAGCCGATCGAAAATCCGACTTTCCCGACAGGCGATGGTAAGCCTGGCGGGGACTTCGTAGTCCGCTTTACTATCGATAGCCGTCCGGAAATCGGCACATTCTTCTCGAGTAATGTCTACGTCGACATTAACGGAAACTTTGTGTTCGATCCCGAAGGCAAAGATAACGATTTCAGCAACCGTGATTTGGTCTTCCAATTCGGTTCGATTGGCGATCATATCTTCGCCGGTAACTTCTCGGCCGCAGGGTCAACTTCGGCTTCCGGCTTTGACAAGCTCGGGTCGTACGGCATCGTCGGCGGGGTATATCGGTTCATGTTGGATTTCGATCATGACGGTGTCAGTGATTTTACATCCACCAGCGGAGTTCAAGTGAACGGGGTTCCAGTCGCCGGCGACTTCGATCCGACACATCCCGGCGATGAGATTGGTCTGTTCGATGGGACTCGCTGGTATCTCGATTCCGATGGTGACAACGTGTTGGAAACGACTGACCTCGTCATCACGTCACAGTTCCAGGGCCTGCCGATTGTCGGAGATTTTAACGGTGACGGCACTGACGATCTGGGCGCATTCACAGCGGGGAATAATACGTTCTCGCTCGACTTTAACCGAGACGGTACGAGCGACCGACAGGTCATCTACGGCTTTGACGGAATCCAGGAACGTCCCATCGCGGGCGATCTGAATCTCGATGGCGTCGACGACCTGGGGTTGTGGGCGCCGGATCACTCGGGTCAGGATCCGGAGGAAATTGCCGAATGGTTCTTCCTGATTTCCGATCTCGCCACCGGCACCTTCAATGCGTTCAGCCCGCGTCCGCTTGGAAATGACAGTTTTGCACAGTTCGGCGATGACTTTGCGCTCCCAGTGTTTGGCAACTTCGATCCTCCCGTCGCAGCTCAGTCTGAGGTGGAAGAACAACCCACACAGCCAACGCACCATTTCCAGACGAATGCTGCGAACCATCGCGACGTCAATGATGATGGATTTGTTACAGCGCTAGACGCGCTAGTGATCATCAACATGCTGAACAGTGATCACGCTGACGCCGAGTCAACGATGTTTTATGACGTCAATAATGACGAAAGTGTTTCGCCCCTCGATGCGTTGCTCGTTATCAACTTCCTCAACGACTCGCAGGCGACTGCGGTTGGAGAGGGAGAAGCATCTGTAGAGATGCAAGCGGAGTTGGTTCCCCAGTCTCGCATGCCATCGGCCACCGATGCGGCCTTGGCGGTATGGCCCGAGTTGAGCGCCGCTCGCATCAGCGGATGGAACACCATCCAGATGAGAACGCGACAGCTAGCCGCACCGGCCTCCGATGATTCCGAAGAAACTCGCGGAACGCGGGCGGCCAACACTGTTTTCGCGGATTTTGATGACGTCACGAAACCTGTTGACGATGACGACGAGCTGGAGTCGATCCTGCACGACCTTACTCTCGGGGACAGTGGCTTCGATGCCGACGAGCTATTCTGATTTATCGTCGGAGCTCGAACCGTGCCACGGCTCCGCTGAAGGTTAGGAAATTGTCATTGGTCTGAGTCAACTGAGTTGTGCCGAGGTTGTCGATGAACGCGCCGGTGAGTAGCGCGTTGTGCCATCCCATTCCTTGGTAGCCAATGCTGGCCCGAACTCTGCCGGAACAACTCTGCCAACCAATGCCCAACTCGCCCTGAAGAATCGTTGTGACGCGATAGTCGTCCTGGTTCACGCCGATGTTGGCGGTCGGATCAAGTTGATTTGTCTGCAGGTATTCGGCCCGGTACTCGCCGCCTAGTACGTTGGCATAGCCTTGGCCGTAGATGAACAGTCCAGTGTGGTTACTTTGGCGTTCGCCATCGAGCCCCACGCGGATGCCCACGCCGTCAAAGTCGATGTCCGTTGTGACCGTTGCCAGCCCTGTCGCGACACCCGTCTGCTGCATGGCTTCAAACTCCTGCGTGAGTCTGCCATACCGAACGCCCGCCGTGTAGTTCAAGGCCCAATCACAATCCCCGACCAGGCGACGATGGTAGTCCAAGTCGACGAATTGGAAATCCACATCGAATTTTGCGGATGCGGAGTTTGCGTTGTTACCCGTGTTGGCAACGTTGGGATGGGTTACGCGAGAGCCCAGTATCGTGCCCGGTGCTGCCGTAATCGCGCTGTTGGTATCGGATTGATACCAGGTGTAGCTGGCAATGATGCTGGCACATTCGGACATCGGCGCCGAAAAGCCAACTCGAAAACCTGCCTCGAAGTCTGGTGCCGTGATTCCCCGCGGCCCCGTTGGCGTAGCTGTCGCCGGGTTCGTGCCGCGTTGTTCAACGGTGTAGACAATATCCATGTTGCCGGGACGTAGATACAGAGCATCGGCGAAAATTCCAAGGCAATGTGTCTTGAGCGATCGACAGCAAGGACTGCAGTGGCATTTCTTACCGCCACCGTCATACGGGGCCAGGTCGTATTGATCCTCAAAGTATCCATCAACATCCTGCGTGTGCGTTGCAGGGCGGACCAACTGCTGGCCTTCTGGGGATACATAATAATTGACCGTGACTGGCGCATAGTAATTGGAGAGTGCTGGGTCCGTCTCCGTCTCGTTGTTCCGAGCGGGCAGCGAGTGAATAAACTCACGTTTCGCATCAAGTAGCTGGCGGTTGCCGTCCCGCAATTGGCGGCCTGCATCGAGCACTTCTTGTTCTGCTCCGATAGGCGTGAACGCAAGTCGCCGAGAGCTATCAGATTGTTCAATGGGCTGGGCCGCGAGCGTAACCGACGGGATGATGTGACTCGGTGGTTTCGCAATATGCGTTGGTGGTAACAAGTCGATCTTGTCCACCACCGGTGCGGGGGCGGTAGCTTCGTCAAGGTCGGCCGCGTTCGACTCGAAGGCCCAAAACGCCAAACCGATCGCGACCAACCGAACCCATTGATTTCGACTTGTTAACTGTTGGCAAGCGGACATATCAGGGGTACCTCGGATAGTGTTTGTATATTAGCGCCTTCGGTCCCTAGAACCGGTCTATGCGGGAGAACCGTTACACCTATGAAACCTTATTCGACCAGCTCAATCGATCTGTTGAGTTATGAAAACAGAATCACTAAATTCATCTTGAATTGCGCAAATTCCCTAAACGGCGCTTTTTAGGAGTTGCGAGTGGCGACACCCGCGTTGACGGAACTGAAGTTCCTCGATCGGGCTGTGAACAGCGGCTTAGATGGTCCGCTGGTTGCCTCGAAAACGCGGCCGAATCGACGGCTTATGAATTCGCGCTAAGTCGATTGGGCTGCCGTATTGCATCACATGCCGGCGGCCCGAATCCCACCCAGGGTACCGCCGATCTTATGATGCACTTCGCTCGTCGCTCGAACGACGAGGACACGCAACGGCGCATAGTAGAAGATCGTACCTGGGCCACCCGCCACGTCCCAAAACTCCGGTGCGATCGTCCGCTCGATCAGTTCGACCAGCCCGGGTCCGTAGTCCGGAATTGCACCGCCACCGCGTGAACCTTGCACTTGAGCGAGCAGATGGGCGGGACCCCCAGCGGCGTAGCCAACAAGACTTAAGGAGTCCGTCAACCCCGCCGTGATTTCGTCCACGGACGCGTCGAGTTCCGACGGCTTGGAAACGTTGTCATTGCTGTCGCCGCGATCGAACTCGCGTTGCAAGTCTCTCTTGACCTTCGTTAAGCGTCCCCACAGTCGATTCTTGTGAGATGTCAGCGTTTCACTGTCTCTGAGCCGTGGATCATGTTTCAACTCGTTGTAAAGAACCGTCAGTTGATGAATTGCCTCCGCGCGTTCCCGGTCGGTTCGAGCGGTCGCCTCACGACGCAAGGTTGCGCTTAGATCGCGACTGATTTCGTGATAGCGACGCAAACCTCGTCGACTTGCATCCCTCGGCTTCCGACCTTCGTTTCCTCCGGCCGACGAGTTCCGCTACTGGGCTGCTGGCTAGGCGTTGCCCGTGGAAGGACTTGCACCTCCTGGATAGTATCAACCGATTTCATCACGGCAGCCAACCGCGAATCCCAACAGTTACGTTACTCTTCACGACACCGATTTGATATGCCGCGTCAGTATTCGCTCCCGGGCCGTCGCGGCGGCGGACGACGTTGCGGAAAGATTGATTCACTCCCGGGCTGTCGCGGCGGCGGACGACGTTGCCGAAAGGCTGATTCACTATCGAAGTTGGGGGCAGTTCGGCGATGGCCAGTATTAAGATCAATCAAGTCGTCGACCTTCATTACAAGAATATTCAATTCGGTTGCACGACGCATAAACGCGTCGAGTCGCTGCGCCACCATTGGCGATACTTCGGTTTTGTCAGGAAGTTTTCCCAGGATGAGGTATCTCGTGTCGCGCCGCAATTGACCAGTCGCATTTCCGTCGATGTGGATTTCCACGTCAATCGTGCCGCCGCCAGTTTCGATTATGCGTCGCACGAGATCAATGTCGGATTTCCCATCGTTGTCGATGTCAACCAATCCGACGATGGCAAAGCGAATGATTGGTGCATTACCAATGCCAGTGACAGCCGTCTTTCGGCACGGTGCCGCGTGCAGAGCCATTACAGCAGAGGCGACAATGAGGAACGCGGCAGTTTTCGTGAAGACTGGAATCATTGAGTTCGTGTCTAGCGGCATATCGTAAAGGTAACGGGGGGCGAGGAGAGGAGCCTGACTTCAGGACCGACTGCGCCGAGCCCTCCCGTTCACCGATTTGATATGCCGCGTTTGCGGACGACCTATGTTAATCGGTGTCGGTGACGCAGAACAGCCACCAACACTTAACGACCGGATTGAAGACGATGAATGTGGCATCCCACGCGATATCGTAGAACCAATCCGTCCATGCGCCATCGATCCGAAATACGGTCACGTAGTCGCGACGATCGCCGACCATTGCATCAACGAAATTGCGAGCGAATGTTCGGGCATCACTTTCGGTGAGGGATGATTCGATGTAGGCCCCGCCACGCAGAAGCAGCGGTATCAAAGCTCCCTCGAATTCGTAGGGACCGTAAGTTGTGAATTGCGGGAAGTCTTCAAGTGGATGCGGGATTTTCAATTCAGGAATCAGTTTCCGAACAGTTTCGCATTCGAGAAAGCATCGCAGCCAATGCTCGACGCCGCGAAGATCCTGTTGATGTGCTTCGCCAAAGCGCGCCCCTAAGAGCGGGCGAAAGCATCTCAAAAGCACGCCGCCATTTACATGAGTCGTTTCGAGTGCGCGAACAACGGTGGCGAGTCGGTCGTCGTGATAGTCTTCGAGCCGGTATTCAACGTCGCGCCAACTCATGAAGCTTGTGTTCATCTCGTTCAGCGGCATATCATTTAAGTTCACCGGTCACGGCCGCTTGATGTTCTATCGAGCCAGACCTGACGCCGTGATCCGGTGCAACGATTAGTTGAACTGGCTTCGATGTGCGTGGCGAGCTGGTGGGCCGCCGCCTGCCAGTGTAGCGGAGAGCTTAGGTCATTACCACTTCGTTCCACAGCCAAGCGTTAGTGCGTTGCGATTGGTTGCGGCCGACGAGCGGACTGGGGCGCGCACCGGGAGCGCAAAAGAGAGATGGTGTTTTTTCCTTGGAGTGGTTGCCGGACGTCGCTTCATGCTGCGCCCTTTCGATCGGATAACGACAACGTAGCCAGCCGCGGCGGCGATCGGCCTCGTTCAAAATGATGGTGCGCGATCAATGCCTTGCCACACACCGGACACTTGCCCGCCTCCGGGTGACCCGCTCGCTCACATAACTCCTGCCAACTCAGCGGAGGTTGTTGCTCGGGCGGGACTTGACCCAGCGCGCGATACGCCTGGTCGAGACGGCTGTGCTGGTTGCCGCTGTACAGGCCGTAACCCCGTACTGTTTGAAAGCGGCGAGGCGGAACATGTTCCAGCAACCGACCCAAAAACTCATCCACCGACAGGCTCGCAATGACTTGCCGAGCGCGGTCCATCCCTGACGAGCCTGGCATCCGATAACGAAATAGCACCCGGCCATCACGTACGGCCAGCAACCGGCGGTTGCCGATCGGTCCGCCTTTCAGATAGCGCGCCAGATAAGTCGCCACGCCCGACGCGTGATCATAACGCGGCAGGATCTTCACGTTCCACGTCCTCCGCCCCAGCCGGTTCAACAGGCCTCGCAGCCGCGCTGCCGTCGTGTCGGGCGGCACCTGCAATTCGCCTTTGTCCAAGGCTTTCCGCAACAACGCACAAAACTTGCCCCGGAACTTCCGCATCAGCACCTGTCGCGGCAGCAGACAAGACTTCTTCGGCTCGATCCAGTTCCCCTCGTCATCCAGTCCCCCCGCCGTGCACAATACATGCAGATGCACGTGGCCCGCCAGCATCTGGCTCCACGTGTGCAACGCCGCCAACAGACCGGCCCGCGCGCCGAGATACCGCGGATCGTCCAGCAGTTCACGCAGCGATTGGGAGGCCGCTTCGAACAGCTTGTTGGCAAACACCTCTTTGTTGTAACGCCACAGCGGCAACAGTTCGTGCGCTGTGGTGAAGATCAGGTGGTAGTGCGGACAAGGCAGCAAACGTTGCTGCCAGCCTTCCAGCCAGCGGGCCCGCGTCAAGCCGTTGCACTGCGGACAACAGCGGTGACGGCAGGAGTTGTAGGCGATCTCGTGAAAGTGCCCGTCGGGACAACTGTTGACGTGCCCGCCCATCGCCGCCGTGCGGCAATCCCGCATCTGCACTGCCGCGTGAAACATGTCGGGGGACAGCCGCTGCCGCGCGGCAAAGCCGTCGAAGTGTTCTTGCAGCAGTTGCTGAATGGTCACGGACATGAGACCATTGCAGCAAATAACTGTTCACTTGTACAGATAGGGAGCGCCGTTGCTCCGCGCCTGGCATCAACCGGGTTGGGCCCGGAATTCCTTCAATAATTGCTCGGCCTTTTCGATGCCAAACTCGCTGACCATTTCGTCCCACAGCGGCGAGTTGCGGATGTTCAGTTGGTACAGCTGGGTCAACCGCTCGAAGGTCTCCAGATCGGGGATGCCCGGCAACATCGCGTGCATGCCTTGCTCGTCCATCCACATCGGCAATTCGTCATCCATCCACATCGGCAGTTCGCCAGCGAGATCAGCATCCCTGGCAGCATCCCGGTTCTTGCCCCGTTTGGCCGGCGCAGCAGCCTTACCCTTGAGAGGCGGCGGCCGTCTCCGCTTTCGTTTCGCGCTGTGTGGACGTTTGCGTCGCGTCATCGCTCCAAGAAAATCTCCCCGCGGAGCGGCCAGTTCAACTATGTAATTCTGCCGCCGGAAAAGCGCCGTCGTAATTAGTTACGATGGCCATGTAGAATTGATTCTCATAAACCCCTGACATTAAGCATATTTCGTGCTGTTGTCATTGGGTTGTTGACACCCACATTGACACCCGTTAGCCTAGATTTGTAATAAAACGACGCCCGCCGGATAGAAGCCAGCGAGCGTCTTGACACCCACCTGATTTTGCGACGGAGGTGAATGCCATGACCAATTCTATCTCGCCGGAAGCTAGTCGTAAGTCGTCCGATTGGAAAGCACCTTATCCCGGCTTCCCGCTCTCGTTCCATCCGCCATCGGGACGGCTCTACAAGAAGATCAAGGGCAGGCGGTTCTACTTCGGCTATGCGTCCGACTGGCAAGCCGCCGTGGAGAAATTCCAGGTCGAACGGGATGATCTTTATGCGGGCCGGACGCCACGAACTCCAAGCGACGGGCTTACACTGAAAGATCTGTGCAATCGCTTTCTAACAGCCAAGAAGTTGAAGATCGACGCGGGCGAGATCACGAACCGGACGTTCCTGGCTTACAAGGCGATCACTGACCGACTGATTTCGATGTTCGGCGCGAACCGGTCGGTTGACGACTTAGCTTCGGACGACTTTGAATCGCTTCGTGCTGACATCGCCAAGACTCGCGGACCCGTTTCACTCGGCAACGAAGTCGCGAAGGTGCGAGGCGTATTCAAGTACGGATACGACGCCGGGCTGATCGATAAGCCTGTTCGGTATGGACCCGACTTCAAGCGTCCGTCCAATAAAGTGCTTCGCAAGCATCGCAACAAGAACGGCGAAAGGATGTTTGAGGCATCCGAGTTGATTCGGATTCTCGATGCGGCTGGCGTTCAACTCAAGGCGATGATCTTGCTTGCTGCGAACTGTGCTTTCGGAAACGAGGACTGCGGGAGGCTGTCGAAAACAAACATCGACTTGGACAATGGATGGATTTCCTTCCCGCGTCCGAAGACTGGCGTTCAGCGACGTTGCCCGATTTGGGCGGAAACCGTTGAGGCGTTGAATGCGGCGATCGCTGATCGACCTGAACCGAAGGACGAAGCCGACGCCGATTTTGTCTTCATGACGAGCCACGGTCGGTGCTGGTCGAAAGACACGTCAGCGAATCCGATAAGTTGCGAATTTCGCAAGCTGTTGAAAGCCCTCGACGCGGACAAGCCCGACGAGAGCCCACTTTATCGAGAGGGGCGCGGCTTCTACGCGATCCGACACGGGTTCAGAACAATTGCCGATGAGATCCGCGACGAGCCCGCAATTAACCGGATTATGGGTCACACCGACGACTCAATGGCGGACCGATACCGCGAACGCATCAACGACGATCGCCTCCGCGCCGTGGCCGATCACGTCCACGACTGGCTATTCGGCGATGATGCTCAAGGCGGCAAGGAACCTGCAGATGTATCTCGTGGCGAACTAGGACGCGAGGCGGTAGTCGTCGCGTCGGACTGATATCCCCAACCTCGTGGCACCATCTGTAAAAGGCATTATTTATGGGAAGTCGAGTTGAGCGAGTCCGCGTCGTCGACACGGGCATCTTCAAACACGAAATAATAGAAATCACCGTGGGCGAAGGAGAAGGATTTCAGGAGTCGCCCGGGTACGTCGAGGTGAACCCTCGCAAGTCTAGGTTTTGCCTGGAGAACCTCATCGAGTCGAGTGCGTCAGACGCAAAGCGGGTGCTGGAGCAGCATGAAGCCGCCAATTGGGATGCCAATTGGGGCGACGAGGAGAGTTGTGTTCGCGATGCCAAACAGATCCTGTCTTTGATCCGATTTCTTGAGCGGGGAAAACTCGACAGGGCTGCACTCGCGTATTGGTTGGGGCGGTTTACCGAACGGCTCGAAGTTCGACCATTTGAGCCGATCACAAAAACCGGAAAGAAGACTAAGTCGTCGCTTGGGAGAGGCCCTGAAACAAGGAAAAAGAAAGCAGCCGAGCGACGCAAGCAACAACGACGTGATGCGGAAAAAGCAATGTCGGAGGCAAGAAAGAGTCTGCGTGATGAGGGTAAGGCCCCAGAGCAATTTAAAGACTTAGCGGTTAAGCGGGCAGGGAAAATACTCGGGATCGCTCCTCGCTCAGTCCGTGAGCGTCTCAAAAAGGGTGGCGAATAATCGACCACGCCCAGGCAGCTTAGATCGGACCGATCTAAGGAGAATCGTTGTCTCGCCGGGCTGTGGCAGAGTCTATTGAGATTGCACGACTAGAGGCTGTGGGCCTAGCCGGGTCTAGCCACGACCTATTATCCGCGCCTACCTACCAAGACTCTCAATGCGGTGCGATTTCGCGCCGATCTCCGATGAGCATTAAGCGCTCGTCAAAAGGTTTGTGATCTTGTGACGTAATTGGCCAGTGACGTCACACATCTGCTTTGCGTGGTCGCTCGGACGCAATTTATGCTGAGTTTGCCGTCAGAAACCGAACAAAGAGCCAGTTTGCATTGGTGCACGGTGAAACTTCAAAAAATGAGCCCTCCGCAGCTCGGACGAATCTGGGGTGTCTCCCCTGAAAAAGTCATTCATTGGATTCGATCAGGAGAATTGCGTGCGATCGACGCCAGCAAAACGCGCGGCGGAAGACCAAGATACCTCATCGACCTTGAAGATATCCGGGACTTCGAATCTCGTCGATCTGTGTCGCCACCACCCAAGCCCCGCCCACGGGAAAAGAAGTCGACGGGGTCCGTTATCGAGTTCTACAAATAACAGACGCCCGACGGTAGATGACGTTCCGCGCTAGGCAATACGCAGAGAGCAACATGAAGAACATACGACATGAACAGAGTGAGCAATGGTCTACGCGACGATACCCACATCCATCGCAGCCCGGTACTCTGCGCGAGCAATTGCAGTGCGTCGACCTCTACCGAATCCTCCAGCACGCCTGGAGGGTGGAGTGATGAGCTACTGGCCCAGGATTTCGTCCGATGTCATCCGAGATGGATCATTGAAGCCGTTGACGTTTCGGGTGTACGCGGCGCTCGCGATGTACGCGGACAAGGACACGGGGGAATGCTACCCGAGCCAACAGACGCTTGCCGACGACATTGGTGTCAGTGAGCGAGCCATCCGTAAACACATAGCCATTCTTTTGAAGAAGGAACACGTTGAAATCGTGACGCGACGACGGCGAGACTCTGTGGTCTACAGAATTGGCACTCAAGACCGGAACAGCGGTGCCGAGCAAGATGACAAAGACACCGAAACAAGACCGGGACAACGGTGCCGGTCTAAGGATCAAAACCGGAACGGCGGCGCCGTTAAGACCGGAACGGCTGTTCCAGACACTATTAAACATCCCAATGAACATATTCGAAAGAAGCGATCCGACGAAAATGGCCCGCTTGCTCAAGACGACATCGACCGAGCCGCCTTCGAAGTCTTGCGGCTCATTGGCCACGAACATTTCGAGGACCGACTTATTGCGCAGGTGGCTTACCTGACGGCCACGGGAGCGATCCCCATCGGTCACGCGATCGACGCCGCAAACGCCGTGCGCGAGTACCGACCGGACAACCCAGTGGCTTACTTCCGCACGATCTTCACGGAATCAGTTGGACCGGGAAATCTCAAGATGCTTCTCGGGTGCGTTCCACGCGGCACGAAGCTCACCGAGCCGAAACTAATTAGCGAATTCAATACCGGCGCGAGTTTGCGTGTTGTTGCTGAAGACGAAGACAGCGATTTCGAAATGAATCGACGCAGAAATGAGTTTCTTGACGGCGTGGACAAACTGAAAGCGACAGGGTAATGGCGAAGACTAAGATCAACGGACGATCGACTTCGAACAACCCGGTCGAATTGTCCAATCGGACGCCACCGTGCAGCCTGGACGCCGAAAACTCGGTTCTCGGAAGCATCTTGTTGCGGCCGTCAGAGATCGATGAGATAGCGTCGTTCTTGCGTCACTCTGACTTCCATGATGATGCGCTCGGGCTCTTGTTTCGCCATCTACTCGATATTCACAACGCTGCCGGCAAGATAGATTTAACCCTAATTGCTGAACGACTGAAGACCGCAGGCGACTTCGACCGGATCGGAGGTGCTGCCGCACTGGCAAAGATCACACGGTCGGTCGCTTCGGCATCACACGCGGTCCACTACGCTCGAATTGTCCGTGCAAAGTCACTTCGTCGATCGATTATCGACGTTGGTGCAGAGATGACGCAGGCTGGCTTTGACGAATCGATCGCAGATGACGAGCTGCTGTCAATCGCAGAATCCAGGATTTTCGCGATTGCCGAACAGCGTGCGGAAGCCGATCACACCCACAGCGCGATAGACTTCATGCGCGGCACGATGGAGCGCGTCGAAGCCAGAAAGGAGGGTAAGTCGTCTCGAGGTTTACCAACCGGTTTTGACGCGGTTGACGACATGACCGGCGGATTGCTCCCAGGAGAAGTGACGATTCTGGCCGGCCGGACGTCGATGGGGAAGTCAGCATTTGCGTGCAATACCGCCGAACAAGCTGCAATCACTCGCAAGGTTCCCACGCTCCTGATTTCACTCGAAATGTCGGTTGCGGAGATTGGAGACCGGTTGATTGCATCACAGGCTCGGGTCGACCTGCACCGCATCAAACGCGGCACGTATTGCACCAACGAGCACCCCGAGCTGATCGAAGCCGCTGGCCGCATCGCAGACTCGCCACTGTTTATCGACGATTGTCCGACGCGGAACATGACGTCGATTGCGGCACTGGCGAGGCGTCACAAGCGCAAGCATTCAATCGGCTTTTTGGTCATCGATTACCTCCAACTGATCGACCCTGACAATGCGAAAGATCTGCGCCAGGAACAAGTCGCGAAGATCGCACGTCGGTTGAAAGTGCTGGCTCGGGAAATCCAGGTTCCGATCTTATGCCTAGCTCAGCTCAATCGGCAGACCGAACTGACCAAAGACAATGTCCCGAAACTCAGCCATCTTCGGGAATCGGGCGCGATTGAGCAGGACGCGGATGTTGTTCTGTTCGTTCACAGACCCGGCTACTATTCGCGCGAGACCACACCAGCGGGTGAAGGTGAATCCGCCGAAATCATTGTCGCTAAACAGCGCAACGGGCCGGTAGGAACCGCAAAGTTGCTTTGGTTCGGTTCGTACGTCCGCTTTGATAACGCCGAGCCCGAATGGAAGCGAAACCAAAACTATACATCCGAATTCGACGAGTCAAACAAGCGATGAAAACTGACGTCAATTTACCGAAGAGCCCATGGGACGACCGCCGCTTACCTGAAACACCAGTTTCGTTTTCACAACTTCCAGCTTCATGTACGGAAATCATTCAAGGAAACCACAAGATGACATGGCAATCGCACACAAAGGCAAGTTACTAGTCGCGTCGTTTCATGAGAAAGCCCAAGTTGCCAGGGCATTTTTTGGCAACGCATTCACTGGAGAGCTTTGAGATGATGACTTTCGATACCAACGAGATCCGAGACTTGGCATGCGTTTTGGAATATGTCGCGGAGCAACGAGATCCTGATGAGCCGACCAACAGCGTGGTGTTTGCCGCGCTGAGACTCATCGAGTGCATGAAGGAGCAATTGACGACCGAGCAGATTGCCGAGATCGATGATGACCTTCAGACGACGCGGGGCTTCCGCTTTGACGAGTGCCTTTGGAATGCCGCACGAGGTGAAACTTACGCTAAGTGAAGCACAGGTCCGACCGTCCAACCTCGGGCCGCGAGCAGAAAACAATGCTCGTGGAGCCGGCGCGAAGCACAGCGATGCCTGACGACATCCAAGTCAGCCGAATAGAGCAACGGATACCTTCACCGATGACACGCCAGAATCGACGAAATCGTACGTTCGCGAAAGGACTTACGACGAAAAAAGGTGCCTAAAAAGTAGGCATGACACCTGCTTTGACACCCGTTCCAACGAATAGCTGGTGTCGGACGAACTGGACCGCTTCACCATGACCGACCAATCCCCGACAGATTCCACGGTAGTTGCCGAGCGTCCCCGAGACGATCGCGGTCGGTTCGCCAAGGATCGTACCAGCGGCGCGCCCGGCGAAAACCGCAATGCAATTCGGCACGGCTTAATGGCGGGACGATTGCCAAAGGGAGCGGGTTATGTGCGTCGTGAGACGGATCAACTGCGCACTTTGATCGAAAATGCGGTTGCCGCTGCCAACGGCGGCGAAATCTCGTTAAACGACGCGGCTTGCATTCAGACTGCCATCCGCTGGGAGCGACACGCGCTACTTGCTCAGCGATGGTTGCGGCTGGAGGCAGAGACGCTGACACCCGACCAGCGATTGGCATTCAGCCGCGATGTTGCCAGAGCGTCCGCCGAACGCGACAAATGTCTCAAGTCGCTGGGATTGGACGTTCGACCCGGTTCCGATCCTTGGGCGGTTCTGGACACATTACCTCCCGCTGACAGCGCTAACGGTCAAGATCACACCGCCGGGAACCAGGACGGTGACACTTCCGACGATTCCGACCAGGGCGCTGACTCAGCCATCGACGAGCAATCGGACGTCAGCGACGACGGTTCAAACGACGGAGGGACCAAGCATTGAATTTGGTTCACGTCTGCTTTCGCCGTGGAGGATTCGTTTTCCGGTGCCGCGGTTTCGCGCATTGGGATGGGGGCGGCGTATGACACCCCCTCGCATCGCCACCTATCAGCACGATCCTGCCACTTTTCAGGACGACCTTTTCATCCCATCTGCACAGGGTACGCGCCGGTTTGGCGACGTAATGGCAGATTTCCAGCGCGAGCGTTTTGCGTCGATCAATCCTGCGCTGGTGGCTGTCGCTCGCGGCGAGAAACCCGAAATTGGAAAGAGCTGGTGGGAGGCGAGCAAAGGCGCGAGCAAAGACAGTGACCTCGCTGTCTGCCTTTTGTGGCTTCTGGCATTCACCCGCCGGCCGTTGGCGGTTCAAGTTGGTGCCGCAGACCAAGATCAAGCCGACGAACTGAGGAAAGCCGCGAAAGACATCTTGCGTCTCAATCCGTGGCTCGCAAGTCGCGTCGAGATTAAATCGTGGAAAATCAGTTGCAAAGCCACGAGTAGTGAATGTGAAATCGTGGCGGCGGATGTAGCCGGCTCTCACGGTGCAAGACCGGACGTCTTGATCGTCAATGAATTGAGTCACGTAACAAAGCAAGAGTTTGCGGAAAATCTACTCGACAACGCGGCAAAAGTTCCGCACGGTCTCGTCGTAATTGCCACGAATGCCGGCTTTTCAGGAACGTGGCAATTCAAATGGCGACAAATCGCCGAGACTTCCGATCGCTGGTCGATGCACGTTTACGACCGACCATCTCCGTGGTTGGATGAGGAGGACATTGAGGAGGCGGAGCGCCGCAACAGCCGGTCACGGTTTATGCGGTTGTGGTATGGAGTCTGGTCATCCGGCGCAGGTGATGCCTTGGATGCAGACGACATCACGGCTGCTGTCGATCATTCGATTGCTCCGATGCAAGGATCGGAGAAAGGGTTTGGTTTCGTTGCCGGGCTCGACCTGGGCATCAAGCACGATCACAGCGCACTGGTCGTCATCGGCCACCATGTTGCGAGCCAGCGGCTGCGGCTTGCGTTCGCGCAATCATGGGCACCTCAGCCGTCGACGGGCAAGGTTGACCTGGAGGCAGTTGAGGCGGCCGTACTGGATGCTCACCGTCGGTTCAAGCTGTCCACAGTCTGCTACGACCCGTTTCAAGCGGCTCTTATGGCTCAGCGGCTCGAAAAACGCAAGTTGACGATGACGGAAGTTCCCTTCAGCGGCAAAAACTTGACGACGATGGCGAGCACGCTGCTGGATGTGTTCCGCTCACGACGGATCGATCTCTACGACCATCCACGATTGATTGCCGATTTGCAACGCCTGTCGATTGTGGAAAGGTCCTACGGCTACCGCCTCGACGCGATACGCGACGCCGACGGTCACGCCGACCTGGCGACGGCACTTGCCATCGCACTCCCGCACGCGCTTACATCGCGACCGACATCACCCATGTCGTTGACGGGTTGGGGCGACGAAGGGTTTCTCGCGCGAATACGGGCGATACAGTCGTCCCG
>JAQBZB010000385.1 GCA_027622275.1 Planctomycetota bacterium
GTTGAGCAGGACGGCAAACATCTCGCGATTTACGGAGCGAACGATGCGAAGGATGTTGAGTGCGAGCAAGTGCTATTGACGCATCATCGCCGCGATGTCGTGTGGAGGGCTCGATCCGCCATCGCCGCCGGAGCGGTGGCCGTTGCTCCCGAGGCGGAACGCGAGTTGATCGTGATGGAGCGCCGCCTCGAAGCCATCCGAGAACCGGACTCGGTACGAGTGTTGACGATCCATCGGAGATTTGACAACGACGCCCACAGCGCCCGATGGGTGTGCAATGCCTCCGTTGGAATCCTGCACCGGCTTCCGGGAGACAATCTGTGTGCCCACCGAGTAAATCAGGTTCGGACTGTAGTGAACTCGCTCACTCACGAGTGAAGACTCCCATCTGCGTCGGTGATCCCACCTTGTCGTCTTCCGGCCCAACTGGGACAAAGCGAACCGAGTAGCCATCTTGACCGCCGATTCCTGTCGCCCAAGACTGGAACTCTTGCCGTGTCCACTCGAACCGATGATCGGTATGTCGGAAGTTTCCAGCAGGTAGCGTTTCCCACATCACGTTGTATTCAGCATTCGGCGTCGTCAGCACAACGGTCTGTGGTTTGGCATGTCGGAACAGAACACGCTCGATGGCCGACAACCGTGGTGGGTCGAGGTGTTCGATCACTTCAACTACCGCTGCCGCATCGAATCCGGCTAGCCGTTTGTCCCGATACATCAGTGAACCATGAATCAGCTTGATCCGCTCGGCCTGAAAGCTCGGCAGGTCGTCGAGCCTGAGCCGTTTGCTGGCGATCTCCAATGAACGCACCGAGACATCCATGCCGAGGATTTCATTGAACTGTTTCTCTTTGAGCAATTCCCGCAGCAACTTTCCTTCACCGCAGCCGAGATCGAGGACTCGCTTGGCACCCGCTGACCGCAGCGCCGCCATGACTGCACCGAGCCGCTGATCGTTCGGGCTGAGCGGCTTCTCCAGCACCTCTTCCGCCAGTTGCCCGTCTTCGCTGCTCGGGCCATCGTCCGTTTACTCCACGAGCCGTGCGAGGGCCTGACGCACAAGACTTGGTTGGAACTTCAAATAGCGCCGAGTAATCGCTTCCTTCTCTGGGTGCGACGACAACCAGCCCTCTCCCTTAGCCAACAACTTGTCAAGTTCGTCGCCGGTTTGCGAGTTGTCGAGATCGTCAGGAGCATCGTTTCGGGGCCTCATGCCATGTTTGTGTTCCACGTCGTCACATTATGACAAACCCGGCGCGGCACTGCGGCACCGGACGGGCAATTTTGGCTTGGGTTGTCTGCGATTTAACGCACTGGTCCACCGCCAGAGACACGTCCGACGCCTGAAGGTTCGCCGTTATCGTGACCGAAGCCCCTCGTCGGATTGCCTACTTACCGTCGTGTTCATGTACCGTGCCGTCGTTGATTCTCTGGCCGCTTTCCTGCCGGTGGCGTGAGAAACACTGCGTAGAGAATTACGCTGTACTCAGTTGCCGGACTACCTCAACACCCACCGAATCGCCAGCCACGGGAACAGGAAGAACACGTTCACGCAGAGCTTGTGCAGCCCCATCCCGCAGTAGATTATCAGGTCCAATTCGTGCGGAGTTACGCCAAACATGCGTCCATGAATATCGTCGATTATCTCGCCCGTCATCATCAACACGACGAATGAGAACAGGAGCAGCAAAGACCCCAGGAGCCAGCACCGGATCAACACCTTGGCAAGCGTATCAAAGAAGTCTCTAGTGGAATCGAGCATGGTGGCCTCCTCGCCTCAAGTTAGTGATATCGATCCCTGCCGTCAAAGGCAATGTCTGCAAGCGTTCAGCACAGCGGATCACTCGTTGACTACGCAGAGCCATCGTGCTTTTCAAGCCAAGCGGCGATGTCATCCCCTAACACTGACCAAACGTCGTCGAGGCTCTGAAGATCGTTCGCCTCGCAAATCATGCCACCTTCGTCGAGTGCCCGAGCAGAGAATGAGGAGCGTCTTCATCGTGGATCGTCCTTCGTGGTCGTCTCCGCAAGCGACTTGAGAAGCGGACAATCATCTGAGACCGCTTCGCCACTGCGATATCGACCCAACAGTTTCTTCGAGCGTTGGGCCAACAGTCTTCGCACTTCCCGTCGCTGGCCTTTGACTCGTGTACTCTTCATGGAGTCATAGGCCGTCGTCTGGTGTCGCATCCAAGCGATGACGGCGGCTTCGGCTCGTTGCTCAATCGGGATGCGTTTGGTTCTCGCCACCGTGCCGCTTCCGACTGGCGTGGCATGTTCAGTGACGGCACGAGCGAGCCGCTGGGCAAGATCGGCATGGTTGTCATGAAAGTCGAGGAATGTAACGACGGCACCGAAGAAGTCTCCGACGTAGCCCAATTGGGCCTTCTCCCGTCGCTTGGCATCGGCCTCTTGGCGTTTGGCAAAGCTCTCCGTGGATCGCTCGACTTCGAGTTCAGTACGAAGGCGGTCGATGGTTGTTGCTGGTGCCCACACGCCCCGTGAGAAAATCTTCCGGCCCTTCTTCTCCTGCACGACCCAATGATCGCCATCGGCCTTAACTCGTCGGGTCAGGGCGGCATCACCGGGTGGCAGGAGAACCCAGCCGTTTGGCACGTTCAGGACTTTGCCAGCGGCGGTGCGGACGGTGTTCGGTGTCGGGCCGGGGGTGAGGGTGTTAGCGATCATTCCCTTTCCGCTTCCTTGTGTCTCGTGAAGAGGGGAACTCCGTTCGAGTGCCACACCCAGAACAGCTTGACTTGATGAGCTATCGACACGGGGCGCTCGATACGACCGACGAGGACAGCGAGCGAGTTGATGGCATCATGTTTGCCGAATCCGACCATGGCGACTGCTATTGTTTTGATTTGGCACCAAAGGGAACAGAGCCGCCTATTGCGATGTATAACCATGATGGCTCATTCTACGAACCCTACACCAAGAACTTTGTCGCATTCGTGCGGCGGATTTCCGAGTAAACATAATTGGCACCCGATTCCCCAACAGACCGATCAGGGTCGGCGGCTCATGGGCCTCCGAGACATATTTCCGAATGCTCGATTCTCGTCGCCAGCGACCGAGGAGTTGATCGCAGAAGCGGCGCTAGAAGTGACGTTGCCCAATGAGCTTCGGAAACTCTATCTCGAAGGCGATGGGTTTCGTGAAGATCGTGGCAACGCCCGAATGAGATCATTGCGTATCACCATCACATGGAAGACCAGTACGAAATCGTCGGCTCAAACATCGTCGATGTTTGGAAGGCCGGTTACGCCCGGTACGATGAGATCGACCAGTGACGGCTGACAAGGGCTTGTTCTGCAAGAAGTGCGGCCCGCACCACACCGAACTTCCAATGGAGTTCGGGGCCGATGCTCCTGCCCTCTACTACAACATTTCCGAACGCGAGCGTGAATCACGCTGCGACCTGACCGAAGACCTCTGCGTGATCGACGAAGAACACTTCTTCATCCGTGATTGTTTGCGATTCCCACGCCGGGGCACACGGAAGGACACTGCTGCCTGTTGTTCGCCGACCGTTTTCTATTCACCGGCGATCACCTGTCATGGAATCGGCATCGCAAACACCTTGCCGCCTCACGCAATTACTGCTGGTACTCGTGGGAAGTGCAAAAGATTACGATGGAGCGACTTGCTCAGCATTGGTTGGAGTGAGTGCTGCCGGGTCATGGTCAGCGGGTCTATCTTGCTGCCGAGGAAATGGCCGAGCAGATGCGTGGGCTCGTGGCTCGGCTGTAAAGAGACGCAAGGCATGAATCACAGGAGGAAGGCGCGGCATGGAGCTTGTTGATGTCACGGTGTACTACCTCGAAATGCTCGCTCCTTCGCAGCGAGACGTGCCTGCACCACGAGGAGGGCTGACTGTTCTCCACGCCGAAGCACCATCCGTGCCGTACTATCGTTGTCTCTACGATGCGGTGGGGAAGGATTATCGCTGGCTGAGCCGACGAAAGCTCGCCGACGAAGAACTTGCCGCAATTCTGAACGACCCGCTCAACGAATTGCACGTCCTGCATGTCGAAGGATCGCCAGCTGGTTTTGCTGAGTTAGACCGCCGCCAACGCGATGAGATCGAGTTGGTACAATTCGGACTCATGCCCGACTTCATCGGCCACGGGCTCGGAAAGTGGTTTTTGCAATGGACCATCGACAAAGCATGGAGCTACCAACCGACGCGGTTTTGGTTGCACACCTGCACGCTGGACCATCCCGCTGCCTTGCCCACGTACAAGAAGGCCGGGTTCGGACAGTACAAGGAAGAGAAGAGTCGACGGGAACTTTGACGCTGCCATCAATCGCTAGGAACAACAACTCTCGGAGACACGAACATGTGTAAGACGCTCAGTGCCTTACTATTTGTGATCGCCATCGGCACAACTACCCTGACTCGTGCCGAGCTTCCGCTGAAATCAAATGCCGCCGCAACCACGACAGCCGAAGAGCTTGCCGAAGTTCAAGGCAAGTGGGTCCGAACGATGACAACTCCGAGCGGCGTTTTCAAGGTCGTCAAGGAGCACAAGGGTAACAACACAACCGTGACGTTCATGGATTCTGAAGGAAGGATCGTGGAGGCAAAGAAGTCGGAGTTTCGCCTAGAAAACACCGGCAAGGTCCGCATCTTCACGTTCTTCAACAACGTCATCACGGCTGGCCTTCAAAAAGGACGGACTGACAACGAGCCGCATTCTTACATCTACCGAATCACTGGAGACACGTTCGTCGAGGTTAACGGATTGCTGATCGGCGACGACGCTACGCCGGTGGCCTTCACGTGGGAGCGCGTCAAGGAATGAGTTCAACTGACTGAATCGCTGCCGATTCGATGGACTCATGAATACACCCGATCCAGAACCCGTTGACCTCGGCAAACTGAAACCGGGGCCGATTCGCCACGAGTCGTTGCCGCCCCCAGTTATTCGAACATGTTCAGGTCATTTACGATGTGATCAGACCTGACGTCAGCGAGTCGCTGGAACAGTTCGAGATAGGCTTGATGCGGAATTCACACCCCGAAAGTGAAGTTGCCGTGGTGGTGCGGCATTACCGCCGCCTGGATCGCTTACCACGAGCAAGACCTTGACAACGAGTATCCGTCCGACGAAGACGAGAAGAAGCTGATCGCTGCCTCGATTGTCATGTCGACCGGCGTTAATGACATGAAAGCTCTTGAAGTGCCAGAAGATGTCGGGCGGAAGTTGCTGGCTTGTTACAAGGCGCTCGGGGAGAGTGATCGATGGATCAGAAAGTCGTCCGCAAATTAGAGCCAGACATCGAAGAGGCAGTGGCCGAAGTTTTCTCTCGGTTGGGAGCGAGGCCTGCCATTCCTGCCGTCACAACAGACGATGCACTTTCGTCACAACAGACGATGCACTTTATGGCGAAGACCGCCGTTACCGTTACCCGAATTGGTTGGTGAATTTGATCGCATTGCGGGTTTGACAGTAAGGCGAGTGTGCCTAGAATAGCGAGTTCGCGAAAACGAGGGCGTGTAGCTCAGTTGGTTAGAGCGCGTCGCTGATAACGACGAGGTCCCAGATTCGACTTCTGGCACGCCCACTGAAAGAAATGACCAAGCTCGAATGACGAATGACCAACTCGATATCCAGATTGGTCATTGGTCATTCGAGCTTGGGATTTTCCTTTCGGGGATGTAGCTCAATTGGGAGAGCACCGGCTTTGCAAGCCGGGGGTTGAGGGTTCGAGCCCCTTCATCTCCACTAGCCGAAAGACAGCACGAAAGACACTGCGAAACAACAACTTACAAAAACGGCCCTGTCCCTGTTGACAGGTCCCAGAGGCACCACTAAATTCGTGGTTTCCCCTAGAGGGAACCTTGACGGTAAGGAACTCAGCTCTCGTTCCACGCGAACGTGGAGAGTTGAACTCCTGTCCGCCAGGACAGACGGCTCGGCATTGCAAGTTGTGATGCCCGCCGAACGATCTTTGACAATTTGGTTGTAAAGGTAGATGGCATCTTCGTGAGAGCGAGGTTTGTCTGACGGACGAGAGTCTGTTTGGCCGATCGCGTTCTCGCAAGAAAAGAAGTTCTTAGTTAGCGTAAAGACGAAAAGATCAAATCGTTACTGGATCTGTAGTGTCTGCTTTGATCTATAGATGAGAGTCTTGGATTTAAGTGGTCAAGCTACTAAGGGCGCACGGGGGATGTCTTGGTATCGGAAGGCGATGAAGGGCGTGGAAGTCTGCGAAAAGCCCGGGGAAGTTGACAAACGAGCGTTGATCCTGGGATTCCTGAATTGTTCCTACGCTGAATACATAGGCGTGTGGAGGCTAACCTGGCGAACTGAAACATCTAAGTAGCCAGTGGAAGAGAAAGAAAAATCGATTCCGTCAGTAGCGGCGAGCGAAAGCGGATTAGCCCAAATTCCGGGGGTTTTCCCCCGGATGGTTGTAGGGTTCCTCACATGAGAGTTACAAAACCACCTGTTAGCAGAAGCTTTTGGAAAGTTGCACCACAGAGGGTGATAGTCCCGTACGCGACAGCAGCGTGGACTCTCGAGGAATACCTGAGTAGGTCGGGTCACGTGAAACCCCGACTGAATCTACGGGGACCATCCCGTAAGGCTAAATACTCTCCGATGACCGATAGTAAACTCAGTAGCGTGAGCGAAAGGTGAGAAGAACCCCTGCTAGGGGAGGAATGTGAACCTGAAACCGTGTGCCTACAAGCGGTCGGAGCACTATGCCGAGAAATCGGAATGTGTGACGGCGTGCCTTTTGCATAATGATCCGGCGAGTTACCGTTTGCGGCTTGGTTAAGTCCCTCCGGGACGAAGCCATAGGGAAACCGAGTGTTAATAGCGCGAATATGTCGCAGGTGGTAGACGCGAAACCTGTGTGATCTACCCATGAGCAGGTTGAAGCGCGAGTTAAATTGCGTGGAGGACCGAACCCACTTGGGTTGAAAACCGAGGGGATGACTTGTGGGGAGGACTGAAAGTGTAATCAAACCAGGAGATAGCTCGTTCTCTCCGAAATAGCTTTAGGGCTAGCCTTGTGCCACTATGCATCGGGGGTAGAGATACTGAATCGGATGGAGGCCCTTTCCGGGGTACTCCACTGAACCAAACTCCGAATACCGATGTAACTATCACGGGAGTCAGTCTGCGTGGGATAAGCTGCGTGGTCGAGAGGGAAACAACCCAGATCGTCGGCTAAGGGCCCAAAGTCATGCTCAGTCACTAAGGAAGTTGAATTGCCGAGACAGCCAGGATGTTGGCTTAGAAGCAGCCACCATTTAAAAAGTGCGTAACAGCTTACTGGTCGAGCAA
>JAQBZB010000047.1 GCA_027622275.1 Planctomycetota bacterium
ACGGTTTGTAAGTTCGACGCGTCACCGCCGCCAGTCGGTACGAAGTTGCGTCGCACGCCATTCGCTGCTAACGACGTTATTCAACTTCAGCAAGGAGGCTGGCCCCAATGATCACACCCAACGCCACCCGAAATTGCCCGCAAATGTCGAACGTGACCTGCGGAAAATAAGATCTAAGGTTGGTTTGAGCCTTGTTGTTGTTGGATATTCTGAAAAAACGTCAATCGATATAAATAAACTCGTTGGAATTCAACAACACATGGCACAACGACGCCAGCGCGAGGAATTCCGAGTCGTCCCCCAACCTCGCTCGTTGCGCGGCGATATGTTTTATGGTGAGAGCTTCTTCCGTCTCGTCAGGCTCCCGTCCCAATGCAAAACGCCACGCTTGTTGAACCTGCTCCGTCAGGTCTTCCGCGGCAACCGCCACGACGCGGCGAGCCAGTGCTTCGCTTCGCACATGAACGAACGAATTGTTTAATAGCGCTAATGCCTGAGTCGGCGAGGTCGTGACATCTCGCTGGCCGCAGGGCAGGGTCGTGTCAGCAAAGTCGAACGTCGTCATCAGCGGCGGCAACAAGCCGCGCTTGCTGTAGATGTAGAGACTGCGTCGCAGCTGGTCTTGTTCGCTCGAAGCTTCCCAGGCCGATGATTTACGCGACAACCCTTCGAGTGCTTCCTCGCTAATCGTGGGCTTGAAACTCGGACCACCGAGCTGCAGATCGATCTCTCCGGATGCCGCCAACATCGCGTCGCGCAAGGCCTCGGCGTCCAAGCGGCGGCGATTGGCTCGCCACCACAGCAGATTCGTGGAATCACGTCCGCCGTAGGCTTCGTATTTCGGATGCAGCGATGATTGCCGGTAGGTGCTCGACATGAGAATCAGCTTGTGCATCCGCTTGATCTTCCAGCCGCCAGCGACAAAATCGGTGGACAACCAATCGAGCAGTTGGGGGTGGGTGGGCAAGTCGCCTTTGAACCCAAAATTGTTCGGCGAACGAACGAGCCCTTCGCCGAAGTGATGTTGCCACAAACGATTCACGAAGACGCGCGCCGTCAGCGGATTCGCCGGATCGGTGATCCAACGTGCCAGTTGCAGTCGCCGCTGCGTTGTCTTGAAGCCTTCGCCGGGCAACTCGAATTCGCGATGAATGGCCGGAATGGTCGCCAGATGCGCCGGCGCGACTTCGCCGAGTGGATGTTTGGGATCGCCCTTTTTCAACAAATGCAAGGGCTTTGGATTCGCCGATAAGTCTGTCCAGCCGAACACATTCTCGAATCCCAGCTCGTCTTTCGACGGACCGCCGAGCAATTCGCGATCGCGCGGTTCGATCGCCCCCGGCCAAAACGCCGCCGCCATGCGGTAGTAATCCAATTGCAGGATTGGATCAAACTTGTGATCGTGACAGCGGGCGCATTTTACCGTCAGCCCTAGAAACGCCGACGACGTCACATGGACCATGTCCTCGAGCCGCTCATATTTGTATTCGTGCGGATCATTCGGCTCGTCGTTCCACGTGCCGAGTCTCAGGAAGCCGGTCGCGACGACCGACTGCTCGCTGCGATCGGCGATCTCGTCGCCAGCCAGCTGTTCGATGACGAAGCGATCGTACGGCTTGTCGTCGTTCAACGATTGCACAACCCAATCGCGATAGCGCCACGCGTAGGGCATCTCCTGATCCCGTTCGTAGCCGTACGTTTCGGCGAAGCGCACCAGATCGAGCCAATATCGCGCCCACCGCTCGCCATAATGCGGCGAGGCGAGTAACTGGTCGACGACGCGTTCCCAGGCCTCGGGCGATTCGTCCGCCAGGAACGTGGACGTCTGTTCAACCGTCGGCGGCAAACCGATCACATCGAAATAGAGACGACACACTAGCGCTGGCCGATCCGCCAGCGGTGCGGATTCCATGTCTTCCGCTTCCAAGCGAGCGAGTATGAATGCATCGATCGGATTCGCCACTCGTTCGCTGTTCTTCGGTTCGGGCACCGGCGGCGATACGACTGGCTGCAGCGACCACCAGTCGCGCCCGCCATGAACGTCGCTCGTTGCTTCGAACCAATCGAGAACGCGACCTTCGGGCCAATCGGCACCGGAAGCGATCCATGCTGTAAGCAACTCGATCTCAGCGTCCGGCAACTTCTGCGACTTGCCTTGTTTCACGGGAGGCATCTCGCCGCTCGTGATCCGTTCGATCAGCAAGCTCTTGTCGATCCGACCTGGCTCGATCACCGCGCCGCTGTCGCCCCCGGCGTGTGCTTTCGGGCGACTCGTAAGCTCCAAGCCGCCAGCGACTTCACGATCGTTGTGGCACTCCAAACACCGTTTGACCAGGAGCGGAGCGATTTCTCGTTCAAAGTCAGGTGCTGCGGTCGCCGAACCGCAAATTGAGGCGGCGGCGAGGGCAACGAGCGAAGATAGCCGATAAAAGGTCATGGTCTTGAGCATCTCACCTGTACGATGGCCTTCCAAGGCCGTCGATCGCCTCACGACGGCCTTGGAAGGCCATCGTACATACGCATCCGCGAGCAATATAGCTCTTAGCTTACGATAAACAGGCTTGTGACGCATCAGTCTGCGTCGATAGAATAATTTGCGGCGAAAAGCGGCGGGAACAGCCCGACCGCTCGCCGCGTCAAATTGGTTCAAAGGAGAACTCCCTTGCTAACGATTCTCGGACAGGCGGATAAGAAGCCCGGTTTTTGCGATCGATTCTCGCGACGCGGATTCTTGCAGATCGGCGGCGCTGCGATGGGCGGACTGGCGCTGAACGAGATCCTGCAAATGGAAGCCGAAGCCGGGATCGGCAGCTCGCACAAAGCGATCATCAATATCTATTTGCCGGGCGGCCCGTCGCATCTCGACATGTGGGATTTGAAGCCGAACGCGCCGACCGAGATCCGCGGCGAGTTTGATCCGATCGCGACCAATGTTCCCGGCATCGAGTTTTGCGAGTTGTTTCCCAACCTCGCCAAGATCGCCGACAAGTTCGCGATCATTCGCTCGTTGAGCGATTCCGATGGCCGACACGATTGTTATCAATGCATGACCGGCAGGCGCTTTGGCGAGCGCGGGCCGAGCGGTGGCTGGCCATCGGGGGGAGCTTGGGTCTCGCGGTTGGCGGGTCCGGCGAATAAAGCGATTCCGCCGAATTTGGCGATGATGTACGCGACGGGAAATCGAACCTGGGGCGAGCCCGGCGTGGCCGGCTTCCTCGGGCCGATGCACAACCCGTTTAATCTGGTCGGTCGCAAGGCTCGCGAGAAATCTGACAACATGGTCTTGCAAGGAATTACGTTGGAGCGGCTGCAAGACCGCGACCAATTGCGCGCCGCCGTCGACAATTTCAGACGCGACGTCGATGCGACCGCGCGGATGGAGAGCGTCGATGCTTACTTGGGACAGGCGCTCGACATCCTGACCGATTCCAAGTTGGGCGACGCGCTCGACTTGTCCAAAGAAGATCCCCGCATCGTCGAACGTTACGGCAAAAGCGACGAGAAGTTCCAACGTGACGGCGCGCCGAAGATGATCGAAAACTTCTGCATCGCGCGGCGGTTGGTGGAAGCTGGCGCTCGCTACGTGGCGTTGAATTACAGCCGCTGGGATTGGCACGGCGGCGACGGCATGAACTACCCGCGGTCGCGCGAAGAGTTCCCGCTGCTGGACCAAGGCCTCTCGGCGCTGATCACCGATCTGCACGAGCGAGGCTTGGACAAGCATGTATCTGTCGTGATGTGGGGCGAGTTCGGTCGCACGCCAAAAATCAACCAGAACAACAGCCGCGATCATTGGCCGCAAGCGAACGCGGCGATTCTGGCAGGCGGCGGAATGCAAACTGGCCAGGTCATCGGCGAGACGAACAAGTTCGGCGAGGTACCTGCGAAGCGGCCCGTGAAGTTCCAAGAAGTGTTCGCAACGCTCTATCACAAGCTGGGCATCGATGCGCACCGAGATCGACTGTTCGATGGCTCCGGCACACCTCGCTATCCGGTTGATTCAGGAGTCGAACCGATTCACGAGTTGATTTAGGGCAAGTGGCAGAAGGTTTTGGGAGGGCGAAGCAGGTTTTGGGAGGGCGAAGCTCCCGCTGAGCCGGTGCGGCTAGCAAGTACCAAACGGGTCCGTGCTGTCGTAACCTTCTTGGCGTTCAGCCTCTTCGAGTTCCTTCAGCTCTTCCAGCCACAGCCGAATTTCGTTGCCGTACTCGACCGAGAGATCCCCTTTGACCAGCTGGCGATGGAACGCGGCAGCCCCTTCCTTGAGCAAATCGGCCGCCTCGGCACTTGCGAAGCGTAGCATGGGATCGGGCGCGATCATGCCGCGACAGAAGTTCATCAGCAACTCGTTGACGGTGACATCTTTCGGCAGCATGTCGACCATCGTGTTGGGCAACGCACGCTTGGCTTCGAGTAACTCGCGGCAGTTCTTGCAGGCAGCAAAGAGCGGACGCCCGGCAAGCAGTTCGATGAGCACGTAACCGAGCGAAGCCAAGTCGCTGCGGGGTGTGCAATCGTTCCCTTCCAATACTTCCGGTGCGGCGTAAGCTGGCGTGCAAGTACGCGTTGGCGGCGGGTCCGACAAATCAAACGCCGAACCGAAATCGATGATCTTCGCGTGCCCCGTTCGTTTGAGCATCACGTTGGAAGGCTTCATGTCGCCATGCACGAGTTCTTCGCGGTGCAAAGCGGCAAGCGCCGCAAGACAGTCACGAACGATGGCGACGGCGACGCCTGGCTGGACGCGCGGATGAACCGGTCCCTTCGTGACGATGACTCGATTCAGATACCCCCAGCGGCGATTGCTCACTCGGCTACGGATCCGTTGCAGCATTCCCGGCACGAGCAATTGTTGGAGGTCGTAACCGTCGACCCACTCCATGACCATCATGCGAATGCGATTGCGATCGACGAAGTTGTCGACATCGAGCAAGTTGTCATGTTGAATCTGTGCGACCGACGAGGCGACGCGAGCGATCCGTTGCATGGCTTCGTCGTAGGCTCGCGCGGTCTCGAATCTCTCGGGCGAGAAAATCTTCAGCGCGACCGGCAGCGTAAACCCGTCCGCGCCTCGCTGCTCCGTGAGATAAACGATGCCTTGTCCGCCCCTGCCGAGCAATCGTTGCAGGCGAAGGTGCGTGGTCCAACTCAAGCGCTGTTCGGCCACAATGGTGGAGTAGCGGCCGACGAGTTCGTTCGACTTCACGTTGCGCGTGTTTCCGCCACGAGTTTGTGTGACGTTGACATCCTGCATCGTCGTGGTGAGCATTTTTGGTTCGCCTCCTTCAGCTACACCACGCGCCACCAAACTAAACGACGAACTCAAGGCGGGTAATCTAGCAGTAGTTCGGTGCCATATTACCGCGAGCTGCTCTGGTGCGTCTAGTCGGATGACGGTCGAGGGAACCCAAGTTCCTTGTCGACGACGTTGCGAAGTCGCTCGCCACGTAGATAACGCTTCAGGTTGTCGCAGAAAAGTTCGGTCGCATCGTCGGCGCGTTTCGCCGATTGCGCGCCCACGTGGGGGGTGATGATCACGTTGGACATTTCCCACAGGGGGCTAGCTTCGGGCAGCGGTTCGACTTCGGTCACGTCCACGCCCGCCGCGGAGAGCTGACCGGATTCCAAAGCGTCAACCAAGGCCGCTTCGTCGACAACCGGACCACGAGCGACATTGATCAAGATCGCTCCAGGTTTCATTTTGGCGAAGGCGGCGGAATCGATCATGTGATGCGTCTGCGAGTTGAGCGGCACGCACAAGATGGCGATATCAACCTGTGATAGCACTTCGTGGAGTTGGTCCGCGGGTTGCAGGGCTGCAACGTGACCGGGCTTATCGTGTGGAAACATGTCGGTCGCGAGGATTCGCACTCGTAGCGGAGCCAGGACTTCCGCGATCCGTCGACCGTTGCCGCCGAGTCCGATGATGCCGACCGTCTTACCGTGCAAATCACCAGTCGGACGGCGTGTGAAGTCTTTTGCCTGCTGTTGGCAAAAGAATGTCGGAAGTCCGCGAAGCAAGCCCAACAGCAGGGCCAGCGTTTGCTCGGCGACTGGATCGGCGAACAAGCCTGACGCGCTCGTCACGAGGACGTCGGAAGCGATGACGGCGGGAACGAGGCAGTGGTCCATGCCAGCCGCGGACGACTGAATCCACTGGAGCCGCCCCTGGGCGACGACGTCCTCCCACGGCACGGGAACCTTGGCGTGTCCACAGAATATGTCGGCGGACGGCAGCAGTTCGGCGATTCGTTCCTGCCCAGCGTCCACCACCTCGATGTCAGACGAAACCGCCGCGATCTGGTCGCGATGACGCTGTTCGACCGGATAACAAAGCACGACTCTCATCTCGGAAATCGTAGCAACGAGATTCACGTCAGCCTATGGGGCTGGGGAACCTCAACGATTTCCCCTCTTGCCCGTTGGCGATTCCGATGAACTGGACAATAATAGGAGGCAGTTAAAGTAGGCCGCAATAGACGGCTTCGCGCTTACCAGCATCGACCGCTGCCCACCTTGCTCTGCATCTCGTGTTATTTGTTAGGAGACATCGCGCTGTCTGCTTCACCTCGTCAACTCGGTACGGCTGCACTCGTCGCATTGATCGCGCTGCGCATCGGGATCGGCTTCCACTTCTTCACCGAAGGGACTGACAAGCTACAGAAGCCCGGCTGGACTTCCGCCGGTTTTCTCGGGAACGCCAAGGGGCAGTTCGCCGATTCGTTTCACAACATGGTTTGGGATGCGGATGGATTGGCTCGTTTGGACCTCGACGAAACCAAACGACTTTGGGACCACTTCCGCGAGCGGGTCGTCCGCATCTACGCCTTTGACGATTCTCAAACCAAGCAAGCCGAAACCGCCTTCAAGCGACGCTTGAACCAACTCGAAGCGCATTTTGCGGAGAACCGCCGTGAGATCGAAGAGTACCGGCTCGGCATTACCCGGCGTGACTCTTATCGCAACCAAAAGGATCGTGTTCAGGTCGCGTCGTTGAGCGGCCAACTCGGCAGCATCGAGAGTGATCTCAAATCGCAACGCTCCAAGATCATCGGTCCGATCGACCAGATTTGGCAAGGCTACGAAGCAGAACTGAACACCTTGGCGACCGAAGGTCAGCGCCATCACGGTCCCATCTCGCTCGATCATCCCTGGCGACGGACGCTGGATTCTCGCACCATCGACAAGATCATCCCGTACTTCGATCTCACGCTCGGGATGCTGTTAATGCTGGGCTTGTTTACACGGACGGCAGCGACGGCAGCTGGTTTGTTTCTGTGCAGCGTGATCGTCTCTCAATGGCCCGGAACTCCCGGTGCCGTGCCAGTCTGGCCGCAACTGATCGAAGCCTTAGCGTTGTTCGTTATCGCCGCGACCGCGTCGGGTCGCGCCGCCGGAGTCGACTTCTTCGTCCGACTCCTTCGTGCGTGGTGCTGTCCCGCAAAGCAAGGAACACAATCATGAAGAGCATGACTCCCGAAGAAAAAGTAAACGGCAAGACAAACTACTACGAAGCCGTCGGCGTTTCGCGCCGCGACATGTTGAAGGGCGTCGTCGCGTCGAGTGCGGTCACGATGGGTGGACTAGGCGCCGCGTATTTCGGCTACGGCGACAAGATGGACAACCCGGTCCGGGTCGGCGTGATTGGAACGGGTGACGAAGGGGGCGTGTTGATCGGTGCATTGAACCAAAATTACATCCAAGTCGTTGCGATCTCCGATATTCGTCCGTACAACGTCCACCGGGGTTTGCATGGTGACTGGGGAGGCGGTGATCCGGAGAAAACTCACCGCATTCGTACCGGCTTGATGGACAAGTACGGCTGGAGCACCGAAGACGAAGCGCGGAAGCACGTCAAAGTCTACGAGGACTATCACGACTTGTTGGCCAACACGGACGTCGAAGCCGTCATCATCGCACTGCCGCTGTTTTTGCATGCCGCCGCCGCGGTTGACGCGATGAAGGCCGGAAAGCATGTCTTGACCGAGAAGCTGATGGCTCACAGCGTCGCGCAATGCAAGGTCATGTCGCGAGTTTCCGAAGAGCTGGGTCTCTACCTCACCACGGGGCACCAACGCCATTACAGCGTCCTCTATGACAACGCCGTCAACCTGATCCAATGGGGTGTACTGGGCCAAGTCCATCACATTCGTGCTCAATGGCACCGAGGCAACTTGCCGGGACGTGACAGCTGGCAGCCGGCGCTACCCGGCGGCGAGCGTGAGTTTGATCCGACGACCAATGCCTGGGTCGACAGAGACCGGATCAGGGGGAAGTTGAACGACTACAAGGCTGAGCTGGAAGACGTAAAGAAACCCCCGTCGCCTGCGCGATACGACATCTTGCAGAAGCAGATCGCTCAGTGGACCGCGTGGAATGCGGATCGCGATGTCGCGGCAAAGGATTACGGCTATCAAGACCTCACGCTCAGCAACGGTCGACAACGATCCGCCTTAGAGGAACTCTGTCGTTGGCGACTTTGGGAGCGAACCGGCGGCGGACTGATGGCCGAGCTGGGCAGCCACCAACTCGATGCGGCCAGCATCTTCGTCAGTGCGTTGCACAATCGCGGCAAGTCCCGCAAGGACCAGATCCACGTTCACCCGCTGTCCGTCCATGCCGTTGGCGGCCGGCATATCTTTGCCTTGGACCGCGATGCCGACGATCATGTTTACTGCATGTTCGAGTTCCCTGCCCCGCACTACGACAACACGTTCGACGTCGGCTATCACGACAAGGCCAGCAACTTGCCCGATCCGAAGACGGGCGTTCCAGGTTACGAGCAAGACCCCAATAAGAAGATCGTTGTCACGTATTCGTCGATCAACGGTAACGACTTTGGCGGCTACGGCGAAGTTGTGATGGGGTCAAAGGGAACATTGATTCTTGAGTCCGAACAAGAGGTCATGCTCTATCGCGATTCTGACACATCTTCCAAGATCAGCGTGAAGGACAGCAAGACAGGACCAGTTCTTGACACACAAGCCAGCGGTGCTCCTACGGCGGCCTCTTCGCTTGGCAAAGCCGCCGACTCGGGGCCCGTCAGCCGTGGTTATACGGAAGAGATGGAGCACTGGGCGTGGCTGATTCGTAACGCCGATCCCCGCGACACGGATGTCGATGCTCAACCGCGCTGCCGTCCCGAAGTTGCCCTGGGCGATGGCATTATCGCACTGACCTCGAACATCGCCATCAAGCGGTCCTCGCGCGGCGAAAGCGGTTATATCGAGTTCAAAGATACTTGGTTTGACATCCACAACGATGAAACGCCCGACGACAGCGACGTCAAGAAAGAGTACGACAAGCTGGTCAACAAGGCATAGCGGCAAGCGTTTGCGAACGTACCGCTGCAATTTCAAAAGTAGGCCGGAACAAGTCTTCGCAGTTCCGGCATGAGTCAAACGCCGCGCCGCTGCCGGAACTGCGCAAAGCCTTGTTCCGGCCTACGGAGCCGTGTACCATGAACGCCGCTGTCGGCAACAGGCCGAGCGATTTACTTGACAACTGCACGGGTCCACAGGAGATGCGGTGATGGAAAAGTGGCCGATTGGCGTGTTCACAAGCGTTGACGCGGGACTGGGTGTAAAGCTTGAGGTCGCTTCCGAGCTAGGCATTCCAACGATCCAATTGCACGCTCCCGCCAAAGAGACTCGCACGCAAGAGAGCGCCGACAAATTCCTCGCCAGACTGGCCGAGCTAGGAATTCAACTGACCTGCGTCTTTGGCGGTTTTGAAGGCGAAAGCTATGCCGACATCCCAACGGTCTCGAAGACAGTGGGCCTCGTCCCGCCGGAAACGCGCGCCGCTCGAACGCAAGAGATGAAGGAGATCGCCGACTTTGCCAAGATGCTGAAATGCGACGTCGTCGGCCTGCACTTGGGCTTCGTACCGCATGACACCAAAGATCCGCTGTACACCGACATCCTGGCGGTAACTCGCGAGCTGTGCGACCACGCCAAATCGAACGGCCAAAACGTACATCTCGAAACAGGCCAGGAAACCGCCGACGCGTTGTTGCAATTCATCGGCGACGTCGACCGCGACAACCTGTTCATTAACTTTGATCCCGCGAACATGATCCTGTACGGAACCGGCGAGCCGATCGACGCGCTGAGGAAAGTCGGCAAGTACGTCCGTAGCATTCATTGCAAGGACGCCAAGTGGGCCGCCAAGCCGGGCGAAGAGTGGGGCCAGGAAGTGCCGCTCGGCGAGGGTGCCGTGGGCATCGAGAACTATCTCCGCACGCTCGACGAGATCGGCTACACGGGACCGTTGACGATTGAACGCGAGATTGCGCAAGAGCCCGAGCGACAAAAGGCCGAAATCAGCCACGCCAGCAATCTGCTGACCGAGTTGAAAAAGAAGATCGGCTAACGCGCGGCTCCACCCACTATGGATCGTCCTTCGACGCTGCTTTCGCTTGCCGCTTTGGATTTGGCAGCGGCTTGAAGAGCCAGCCGGCGAATTGCAGGAAGGCGATCGCGGCAACGATCGGGCCAAGATACACGATCCGCCTCGGAGAGGCGGCAATGATGAACGCCATAACGCCGATGGTCGCCATCAGCCAGGATGGGAAGCGTTTTGTCAGCCCCTCGATCTGTGGAAATGCCAGCCAAATGGCACTCAGCATCAGACCGACTCGAATGCAAATGCTGGCGTACATGCTCCACTGGCTATCGCTCGCGCCCTTGACGACGAGCAGCCCCACTCCGCTTAGCAGGAAGATAATGCCAAGCAGGCCCATGATGTGGCGGCGGATGTCCATGTGATTTAATGAGTTGGAGATTCTTCAGGCAGATGTTGGGATTCTAACATGCCTGCGGGCCAAGCGGGCTGAAACGCACGTTTCGCACCAAGCCGTTCACGCTGAGTCTGGTGCGAAAGAGGCAACATATCTATAATCGCTGATGTATCGCAATGCCGTGTGTCGAATTTGAGTTGATGGTAATGGCCCGTTAATCAGGCGACCCCGCTATGAGTTTCTCAAAGAATTGTGAAGGTGCAACGCGACGAGACTGCTTGCGGCTCGGGCTGGGGACACTGATCGGCGGTGGACTAGTCGATGCACTCCGTCTGCGTGGCCTGGCCGCGCAAACGGGCGAACGCGAGGCACCGGCGAAGGCGTGCATCCTGATTTGGATGGATGGCGGCCCGACGCATCTCGAGACCTTTGATCCGAAGCCGGACGCACCGACCGAAATTCGCGGTGATTTTGGCGCGATCGCAACCAAGGTTCCAGGCGTCCATTTCTCGGAACACATGACCAAGCTGGCTTCGAGTCTCGACAAGTTCGCAATGATTCGCTCGATCCGCCACAACCAAGGCAATCACGGGGCGGGCAATCACTACATGATGACCGGCGCGCCGCCCCGGATTCCCGTTGGTTGCGGTGCCTTCGTCAGCTTCCATCCGAGCATGGGCAGCGTTGCCGCTCACGAACTGGGCGGCAAGAACGCGTTGCCTTCCTACTTCTCGATGCCGCAGATGTCGCGGTCGGGCGGGCCGAATTTTCTGGGAGCACAGTACGCGCCGTTCGTGGTCAGCGACGATCCGAATCGAGACAACTTCCGCGTTCGCGATGTTGCGGTCCCGAAAGACCTGCTCGGCGACCGGTTCGAGCGCCGCACCGATCTGCGTTCATTGGTCGACCGCATGAAGCGGATCAACGACGAAGCCGCCGGCGATCCGGTGACCGCGCTCGATTCGTACTATCAGCAAGGTTACGATCTCGTGCTGTCGAAAGAGGCTCAAGCGGCGTTCGACATTAGCCACGAAAGTGACATGGTCCGCGACGCCTATGGCCGCAATTCGTTTGGCCAACGCTGCTTGCTCAGCCGGCGGCTGGTTGAAGCGGGCGTGCCGTTCGTGACGGTCTACGATGGCGGCTGGGATCACCATTCGAATATCTTTGGAACGTGTCGCACGCGGCTGCCCGATTGGGATGCGACCGTGGCCACGCTCATCAGCGACTTGGAAGAGCGCGGCATGTTGGAGTCGACACTGGTCGTTGCCCTCGGCGAATTCGGTCGAACGCCCAAGATCTCGACGTTGTCTGGGCAAACACAACCCGGCCGCGATCATTGGGCCAACGCGATGTCGGTGCTGATGGCAGGCGGCGGCACGCCAGGCGGCACGGTTGTCGGAGCCACGGACCGGATGGGTCATTCGGCAGTCGAAAATGTTCTTGCGCCTGAGAACTTCGTTTCGACGGTTTACACGAAACTAGGTATCGACCCCGACAAAGTTCTCTATACGCCCCAAGGTCGGCCCGCACATCTGGTCAGCGATCCCACGCCGATCCGCGAGCTGTGCTAATTACGCGAAGCACCGCGCCACCGGCGTTCCGCGATCCGTAATCGGCACAGGCCGCTCGCTGTCGTACAGTTCCTTGGCCGGATCGATTCCCATCGCCTGGTAAATCGTGGCGTGAAAGTCCGCGATCGAGACGGGCGTATCGAGGATCTTGTTTCCAAGTTCGTCGGTCGTGCCGATGGCTTGTCCCGTCTTCAATCCGCCGCCGGCCAACACCATGCTGAACGCCTTGCTGTAATGCCCGCGACCGCCGCCGCCGTCAAACTCGGGCGGTCGGCCGAACTCGGTGGCCACAACGATCAGCGTCTTGTCGAGTCGCTGCTGCCGCTCCAGATCTTCGATCAATGTGGCAAACGCCTGATCGAGTTGTTCGATCATCATGTGCTGATTCAATTGTCCATCGTTGTGCGTATCCCAACCGGTGCCGTTGATGAAGTTCAAATTGAATGAAACTTCGACGAACCGGACGCCTTCCTGAACGAGTCGCCGAGCCAACAGGCACCGCTGCCCGAACTCGCCGCCGTAGGCCTCGCGCACGGAATCGGCCTCGCTCTTCAAGTCGAACACGCTCATGAACTTCGGCCCGGCGAGCTTCAGCCCTTCAACGCTGCTTGCCGCGTAATCTTCCAATTGCCGCTGGCCTGGATTTCGAGCGAGATACCCGCTGCGTAATTCGGCCAACATCGCCTCGCGACGTTGCTGGCGATGATCGGTCACATCCGCGGGGCGTTTCAGGCCGGTTGGGCCAAGCTCGGTTTCGGTCAGATACAAGTAGCCGTGTTTCGCACCCAAAAAGCCTGGCCCGCGACTCGCGCTCGGATAGCCCATGACCACGTAGGCCGGAACGCCTTCGCCGCGCGCCCCCAACTCATGCGACGCCACCGATCCGATCGACGGGTAAATCGTCGTGCCAGTCGGAGGCCGTCCGACGTGGACTCGGTTCACTGCCGCCGCATGCTCGTCGATCACGTCGTGATGGCAAGTCCGCATGACGATGGTTCGATCGAGCAGCTTGGCCACCCGCGGCAGGTGCTCGCAAACTTGAACGTCCTCGATCGCCGTGGGAATCGGATCGTAGTACGAACCCGCCTTCTTGGCCTTGGCATCGCCTTTTATTTTCGGGTCCCAGGTATCAATATGACAAGCGCCGCCTCCTAGCCAAAGGAAGATGCAGCTGTCGGCGGTTGCACTTGGCAACGGCTTCGTTGGAGCGTCGTTGGCGAGTAGTCCGGAACCGGCCGCCACGGCGAGAGTGGCTCCGGAAGTATGTAAGAATTGGCGACGTGTCGGTTGGTATGTCATGGTGTTTGCATTTCGGTGCGATTGAGTGGCTGCTACGGAATGAAGACAAACTCAGGCGAGTTGAACAATGCCCACACAACGTCCTCCATTCGCTCGCGCCAATCGGCGGCGAGACGCGGCGTCGGCGGATCGCCGGCTTGGACTTCGCGTTCCATTTCGAGTTTGATCTTCGTGGCTTCGGCACTCAGGTGATTCGACCACGAGACGGTATTTCGTCGCTTCTTTGCTGGCGGTTGAGCCGGGACGTTCAACACGCGCGAGTCGAAACCTTCCAGGATCATGTTGACGAACATCGATTGCTCGTCGGCGGTGGGCGATCGCGAGAGTATTTGCAACGTGACGGCGTCGATCAACGTCTCGGGCGTAGAAGCGTCGAGGCAAAGTTGCGTGATCGCATGGTCTTCCGACAATCGCACCGCCCGCGCGCCGATCGCCCCGTTGGCGAGCGTTAACGGCTGCAGCACCGTTGGGGATTGCTCTCGCACGGTCAACGGATTAGGCCGCGAATCGCGCCAGCCGTACGCCAGCAGCAAGTCGATCACACTTTGCGACATGGGCAAGGCGAGGGCCGGGCGATCACGTTCGTTCGACAGCGAAGTCAACTGCCACGCTCGCTGTGGCTCGCCAAGATTCAAGAACGTGTCCACCGGTCGACGCCCTTCGGGATCGAGCGTCAGTTGTTCCGCCCGAAACTGTTTTCCTGATACGGCGAACAACGAATCGACAAGCTGTTCGGCCGACATCCGCCGGCGGACTGGCGATGCAAACAACTCGGGCTTGTCGTCGGACGCGGTCGACACCTGCCGTTGATACGTGTGTGAATTGAAAATCAGCCGCGCGACGTGCTTCAGGTCATAGCCGCTGAGAATCAGTTGCCGCGACAGATAGTCGAGCAGTTCCGGATGCGACGCGGCCTCTTCAACTGAATCCCAGTCGTCGACCGGTTCGATCAGCCCGCGTCCCAGATACCGCCGCCACAGACGATTGACGAGCACCTTGGCGAAACGATTGTCGTGCGAAGTCGTGATGGCGGCAGCAAGCTGCTCGCGAGTGTCGCCCTCATTGCGGAAGTATTCGAGCGACCCGGCATTGAGATCGGCGGCGGCGAACGGCCACGTCGGTTCGATCTTGGCACCGGGCTTCAGCGTAATCTCGATCAACGGCTTACGGGCACCTTCGCTCACCGGCACCGTGCTCGTCACGGGCAAAGTGATCGTCTTGCGTTCGAGCATGGCCGCGAGACTGAACAGATCCTGTTGCTTGAACGGATGGTACGGCGCGTCGTGACAGCGGGCACAGGTCATATCCATCGCGAGAAAGGCTTTGCAGAGGACATGCGCCTTGGCGGCGAAAGGCACGTCATTCTCGGTCGCCATCGCAAAGCCGGCGGGGCCGCCGTAGTACGTGCTGCCCTCCATCAACACCAACTCGGTCACGAAGCGATCCATCGGCTTGTTGTCGAGAAACGACTCGTAAATCCACCACCGAAACGGCCCGGTGTTGTTGAGCTTCGGCTTCAAGATGCCAGGGTTTTCGGCGAGCACATCCTGCCAATAGCCAACCCAGTTGTCCGCCCAGCGTGAATCATCAAGCAAACGGTTGATGACACGACCGCGCCAACCAGGGCTCTTGTCGGCCAGCAAGTTCCCCAACTCTTGCCGCGTGGGGACGACGCCGACCGAATCGAGTGTTACCCGCCGCAGAAACGCATCGTCGTCGGTCAGTTCCGAGGTGGCGACGTTTTCATTCGCGAGTCGTTCCGCGATGAAGTAGTCGATTTCGTTGTTGGCCGACATGCCAGCCGGCAACACCGGTATCTTTGGAGCGGGCTTCGCTTCGAGCGCGTCTCGCGCGACCTCGTGCCGGCGATCCCAGTACTGCTTCCACTGCTCGGCTGCCGCTTCACGGTTCTGGCGGTCGATCGTGGCGAGCAAGTAGCGGAGTTCTTCGCGGTGCATGCTCCACGCGTCGTCGGTCAGCGGAATCGCCGGCGCGCCATCGGCCGACAGCAACACGAACGGCTCGCCCGGCTTTGCCATCGCGACACACAATTCATCCAGTTCCAGGCGCAGTCCACTGCCACCGACCAGCGCGTCGAGCCGCAAGATGTGTTCACCCGCGGTCAGCTTGACCGTGGCGAATTGCTCCTGGCACCCTGGCGGCAAGGGTCGCAGATCGGAGCGTTCCGATTCCGCCAGCTCGGGCACCGCTTCGTGGCCGCTGGCGTTGCGGCTTGTTTCACCGGTTTGCACGACGAGTTTCCCGTCGACATACAACTTCGCCGCGTTCTTTGCGCGGACCAAGAACTGATACTCGCCGGCTTCGTCCGCCGCAACGACGCGGCGCGTGCGGGCTCGCAGCAGGAACGGGTTGGAGCGATCATCGATCACGCCGGTCGAGTTGTATTTCTTCGGATAGCCAACGAACGCGAACGAAGGTTGTGCGTACTCAAACACAGGTTCCTGCTGCTTGAGCAGCCACACCGCGCCTTCGGGAAGCTTCTCGAATAGCTGCGTCACAATTGCGCGGGGCGGCAAATCGGCGGCGGCGGCAAATTCGGCCTCGATCGGGTCGGGCTTGTTGGCTTGATAGCGATCGCGCAGCCGCTGGTCGTCAACGGCCTTCCGATAGATCGCGACTTCGTCGATCCGCCCGACCAGTGTGTTGCCCAGACTTCCGCCCATCGACGAGCCAATCCAGACTTCGTCATTGTCCACCACCGGCGGATCGGTGGTCGAGCCGCCCATGTCCCACGAGCCTGCCGAAGGTTGTCCATCAATATACGCGCGGACGTTCTTGGGCTGGCCGAACTCATAAACGACCGCGACATGATGCCACGTGCCGTCGACCACGAAGCCCAGGTCGGAATTCCAACGATGGAATGCGGAAGGGGCCTGATCGGTGGCGGCTTTGCGGAACAGAAAACTCACGCGCGCCGTGCCGCCCATGCCGCGCAGTCGCAACGCGTAGTTCTGGTTATCGGAAGCGAAGTCTTTGTTTTGCGTCCGGCCCTTGCCGATGATGTAGACTTGCTGGTCGTTGCCGACCGCCGACGGATTGACCCACGCCTCAATAGTGATCGCTTCTCCGTTCGCAAAATCGAGCAAGCTGTCATCGCCTGGATCTGGAACTCGAACAAAGTTCTTCGCGCCTGCGATCGTCAGCGACTGGTTCTCGTCGTCGAACAGCGGATACTCGTCGCCGGTCGGACCTGGATTGCCGAGCGCCGCTTTCCCTTCCAGGTGACCGATCAAAGTCTCGCCGCCACTGAGTGTCGCCGCGGTTTGGGTTCCTGCCGATTCGCCGAAGCTCCAATGCGCGACCGCGCCGTCCTCGCGAATCAGCTCGGCATAGCTCTTCGAACTCGCGACTTGTTGAGCGTTGGTTGTCGAAACCGCACTAACCGCGATCACGAGCCCGCAAAGGCCAATAAAACATCGCATAAATGAAAGTCTCCCGGTAACAACCTGTAGGTCGTAAGATACTCGCCGAAAGGTAGTTCAGTCAAACGCTGCTGCCCAGGTACGTGGCTGTTCGCTCCGCGAACGGAATCGTTCCTTTCGCGGAGCGAAAGGCCACGTATTGCTTGTGATTTGAATCGCTGGGTTCTACGATAAGTGCCTCAACAAAGGAGCAAAACTGATGGCCCATCTGCCCCACGCAACCGCTGAGACGATCGGACTGGACGCGACGAAGCTGCAAGCCGCTTACGACTTGCTCGATGACTGGACGCGCGAGGGGGTCGTGCCCGGCGGCGCGATTCTGGTCGGCCGGCATGGCAAGACGGTCGCGCCGCACTTCTCCGGTCGGCAAGGCCCCGAGCCGGATGCGGGACCGATCCGCGACGATGGGATGTTCCTGTTGGCGTCGATCTCGAAGCCGATCACGTACATGGGCGCGATGATGCTGGTCGAACGAGGCTTGCTGGGGCTGACCGATCTCGTGACTCATTACATTCCCGAATTCGCCGCCCATCACAAAGAGGATACGCGTGTTCATCAGCTGTTCACCCACACGTCCGGCCTGCCCGACATGTTGGAGAACAATGCCGACTTGCGGCGCGAACATGCTCCGCTAGCCGAGTTCATTCGCGGAGCGATCCGCGACACCGTCCCGCTGTTTCGAGCCGGCACGGACCACAGCTACCAAAGCATGGGGACGCTGGTCGTGGCAGAATTGGTGCAGCAGATTTCTGGGCTGACGATTCACGAGTTCCTGAAGAAAGAGATCTTCGAACCGCTCGGACTGCAAGCGACGGGGCTCGGGTCGGCGGGGCTCGATCGGCAGCGATTGGTTCGTGTCGAGACGCCCGAGTATCAAGCTGGCAGCGACTTTGGCTGGAACAGCCGCTACTGGCAAGAGCTGGGTGCGCCGTGGGGCGGCATGTTCAGCTCGCCGGAGGACTTTGCCGTGATCTGTCAGCTGTTGCTTAATGATGGCGAATATGAAGGTGTGCGAATTCTGTCGCCGGGAACGGTGCAAATGATGACCACGAATCGGCTGGACGACTACCCCGAGCTGCCCGAGCCAATTCGCCGCACGCAACCTTGGGGACTGGGCTGGCGCATGAACCACACCGGCGATCACGACAGCTGGGGCGACTGTTTGGATCGGCAAGTCTTCGGCCACACCGGAGCAACGGGAACAACCGTCTGGATCGATCGAGATCGGGACGGGTTCTGCATTCTGCTGACGACGGCCATCCGGTCGAAAGCTCCGTGGCGTCTCGTGCGATTGTCGAACGCGGTGGCGGCGGCGTTTGTTTGATATCGAGATAGATTTGCATGCGACTACTTTAGCGTGAACCAAGTTGCTACAATCGTCGACGACCCTTTCACGTCGCACATTTTTCACAGGTCCAACGGTGATGTCTCACGGCTCAGAAAACCCCTTCAGCGATAATCCATACGGCACACCACAGTCTGGCGGTGCCATGCCCCCGATGCCGATCGCACCGAGCGAGGGCGATGCGACTGGCGGCGTGATTCCGTATAAGAACATGCCCGCGCTGTTGGCTTATTACCTGGGGCTGTTTTCGCTGTTTCCGTGCCTCGGTCTTTTTCTGGCGATCCCAGCTTTCGTGCTCGGCATCATGGGGCTGCGCAAACGCAAGGCGAACCCGGCTGTCAAAGGAAGCATTCATGCTTGGATCGGCATCGTCATGGGTGGCATCATGACGTTGGTCTGGGGAGCCGCCTGGATCATGGGGATTATCCGCATGATCGCCGGGGCGAATTCATGATGCGGTTGTTGTGGCGGCTCGCCGAAGCCAGTTTCAGTTCGGGCCGCCTTGCTTCACGCACAGCTTGACCTATTCGACTCGGACACTGCAACAATTCGGACACCATCACATGCCACTGATTCGACGCGCATCTTTACTGATGTTGGTGCTACTCGGTTGCCAAATAGCGACCGCGGCCGAACGCCCCAACTTCCTGTTCATTCTGACGGACGACCAATCGCCCGAGACGCTCAGCTGTTACGGCAACACGGTTTGCCAAACGCCGAACATCGATCGCCTGGCGAAGGAAGGCATGATCTTCCACGATGCCCATCACATGGGAGCGTGGATCGGTGCCGTCTGCACGCCTTCTCGCACCATGATCATGACCGGGCGAACCGTGTGGAACATTCCCGGCCGGAAAGGCCAGGGTTTGAATCACACGCCCGAGTTCCGCGAGCAGGCAGCCCAGCAAAGCATGCCCGCGATCTTTAATCGCGCCGGCTACGACACGATGCGGACGTGCAAACAGGGGAACAGCTTCGATGAGGCGAACCGGTTGTTCACGGTCAGCAAGATTGCATCGAAACGAGGCGGCACCGACGAGACCGGCAGCAAGTGGCACGGCGACCAGGTGATCGAGTATCTCGCCGCGCGGGAAGCGAGCAAAGACGCCGATCCGTTTCTGATCTACTTCGGCTTCTCGCATCCGCATGATCCGCGCAACGCGACGCCCGAGTTGGCGGCAAAGTACGGGGCTGATAACGGCGGCCCGGGAGACACGCCGAATCCGAAGGCTCCGCCGCTGCAAGTCAATTACTTGCCGGCGCATCCGTTCCATCACGGACACCCAGGACTGCGCGACGAAGAGCAAGTGCAAGGCGTGTTGAAACGCCGCGACGAGGCGACCATCCGCAACGAACTGGGACGCGAGTACGCTTGCATCGAGAACATCGACAGGCAAGTTGGCCGGGTCCTCGACAAGCTCGAAGCGATGGGCGAGTTGGACAACACGTACATCATTTTCACCGCCGATCACGGCATTGCGATGGGGCGGCACGGTCTGACCGGCAAACAGAATCTTTACGAGCATACGTGGCGAGTTCCCTTCATCGTCCGCGGACCGGGCATCAAAGCAGCCGGCAACGCTTCGGGTTACGTCTATCTGCTCGATGTGCTTCCGACGCTGTGTGACCTGGCGGGTGTCGACATCCCTGACACCGTCGAAGGGAAAAGCTTCCGCCCGGTGCTGGAAGGCAAAGCCGACCGCGTTCGCGACGTTCTGTACGGCGTCTATTGCGGCGGAACCAAGCCGGGAATGCGGTCGATCAAGACGGCCGACGGTTGGAAGCTGATCAAGTATGACGTACTGGACGGCCAAGTCCGCGAGACGCAACTGTTCAACCTCCAGGAGAACCCCCAAGAGTTTCTGGCCGAACATCAGGTGCCGGAAGTTGCGAAGCTGCTGGGTCACAAGCCGATTCCCGAGCAGACGGATCTCGCCGAGATCGCCGAGCATGCCGCCAAGCGAAAGGAGCTGGAGTCGCTCCTCAAGCGGGAGATGGAGCGGCTCGGCGATCCGTACACGCTCGAGGATTGAGCCGCGGGTGGCGGGCCTACCGCGACCTCACCGCTTCCGCTGCTCTCGCCGGACGATGGGACTTGGTACAATCTCGCAACGGAGCTGCGACAAACCGAGCGGCCCGCCGGCGTGGTTGATCGATCGCAACGACAGGAGCGGCTCATATGAAATCCGATTTCCCGAGGTTCATGCTGGAACACACTGCGCTGACCCGCCGCTACTTTCTCGGTTGCGGAGTGGCGGGGCTTGCCGCGGCCGGATCGTTATCGTTGCTCGCGGAGGAACGCAAACGCGACCCGAATCTGCAAAAATCGCTCGACGCTCTGGAAACCTGGCTCACGCATCCCGATGAGTTCCGTGACGTCTCGCGAGGCAACCCCGTGCCGCACTCACTCTCGGAAGACAAGCGGAAGGAAGTTGGCCTGACGCGCGACACTTGGAAACTCGAAGTCGTCAGCGATCCCGAGCATCCCGCCAAGCTGGGCTCGGCGCTCTCCAAGACGGACAACACGGCGCTCGACTTTAACGGCCTGTTGCAACTGGCCGAACAGCACGCCGTCCGTTTCCCCAAGGCGATGACTTGTCTGAACATCGGCTGCCCCTTGGGCAACGGCATCTGGGAGGGAGTTCCGTTGCGCGAAGTGCTGTGGTTGACGCAGCCGCGCGAGGATCTGCGGCGCGTCTTCTATTACGGCTATCACAACGACGACCCGAAGCAGATGTTTCGCAGCTCGCTGCCGGTCGGACGGGTTCTCGAAGATCCCTTCGATCTGCCGCCGGTGATACTGTGTTACAAGCTGAACGGCCAATGGCTGTCACCGGAACGCGGAGGACCTGTGCGCATCGTCTTTCCGGAAGGTTACGGTTTCAAGTGCATCAAGTGGCTGACGCATATCTATCTCTCCAATCTTTACCATGCGAACGACACATACGGCGAGCAGAACAACGATGTCGACAGCCCGCTGAAGACTTTTTGCGCAACACTCTCCCTGCCCGCCACCGTGAAAGCGAACGAGCCAATTCCCGTGACCGGCTACGCCCAGGTGGGAATCTCCGGGCTGAAGAAGGTGCAAGTGTGGATGCAAAAGGACGGCGATGAACTGCTGGCCAACGATCGGTATTTTTCACGAGCACCGTGGCTCGACGCCGAGATCCTGCCGCCTCCGGAAGTCTGGGGTGGCGGCATCGCCGACAACCGTATCCCGCCCTCGACGAAGGGCTTTGATTCCGAAACGGGACAACCGACGGTGTGGCCGATTCGCTGTTCGATGGTTCATTGGGCGGCCTTGCTGCCCGGTCTGCCTTCCGGCGAATACACGTTTCGCTGCCGGACGATTGATGAAAAAGGGAATGGCCAACCGCTCCCTCGGCCTTTCAGAAAATCGGGCCATGCGGCAATCGAGCAACTGTCGGTCACGGTTGAAGCGTGACAATTGGTTAACGCGTTCGCCATTCATACTCCGTTTAACCGCGAGCCGGCGGCGTCCGCTCAAGGCCACTCAGTTCGCGAAGCAATCGGACGTAGTGGTAGCTTCCAGCCGCCACAAATCCCCGTGAAATCAAGTGGCGGCTGGAAGCCACCACTACAAAGTGAGTGGCATTGGGCGTGCGCTCCGGGCACGGACAGCGCGCGCCTCCGGCTCGCCGTTAAACGACTGATCGTCGGAGATTTCTCAACCGGCCAACGGCGCTCGCCCCATGATTTGGTACGTGGGGCCAGAGCGTTCGAGATAGCTGGCGAAGATCACCACTTCCGTCACGTCACACGACTCGGCTTTGAAGTCGTGATAGTGAGCGATCAATTCGGAGAGTCGCTTTTGACGCGGGCCTGCTGCCCGAACTCGTGCAATCGTAAGGTGCGGTTTATACGTTCGTCGCTCGCGCGGGAACCGCATCTCGACAAGCGATTCTTGGATGGCAAACTGCAACTCGACAAGTTTTTGGCTGCCGCGATCAACGCCGATCCAGACCGTTCGCGGCCGATCCAATGCCGGAAAGGCTCCGGCCCGTGCGAACTCGAGGTCGAACGGAGCAAACGGAGCAGCCGCCACGGCAACTCGCTGGCAGACTTCTGGGATGAGACTTTCATCAACATCACCAAGAAATTGCATCGTGACGTGCATATTCTCCGGGTCGGTCCAGCTCGCGTTGACCTCGCCCTCGCGCAGCTTGTCTTGCAAAGCCACGGCGCGCCGGCGAACCGCAGGCGAAGTGTCGACAGCGATAAACGTGCGGATGCGAGTCATGCGAGAGTCAGTAGGTCACTTCCGCCGGAAGTGACCTCCCGGATACGTCGGTGTTTGCGAATGCGGCAAGGTCTCGCTCGGCGAGCGAAACCTACTTTTAGAACAAAGCCCAAGTATGATCCGCATACTCAAAAGCTCAGCATTCGCTGGTACTGTTCCATTCTCCGTTCAATGTCGTCACGCTCAATCTTCTTCATGCGATCGAGGCTGAAGTCCTCGACGTTAAAGCTGGCCACCAAGACACCGTAAGCCAAAGCCTTCTTCAACGTCGTTGGCTCGAAGTTTCCTTGCTCGGCGAGATATCCCATCATGCCTCCGGCGAAACTGTCGCCGGCACCAGTCGGATCGACGACGTCTGCGGTCGGGAACGCCGGCATCACGTACGTCTCGTGTTCCGAAAAGAACATCGCACCATGTTCGCCTTTCTTGATCACCACGAATCTCGGCCCCATCGCGCGGACCTTGTGGCCGGCACGAACCAGATTCTCGTCGTTGGTGAGCAACTTTGCCTCGCTGTCATTCAAAACGAGACCGTCAACCCGCCGGAAAAGTTCCATCAACGCGTCGTGGTCTTCGCGAATCCAGAGGTCCATCGTATCGGCAATCGTCAACCGCGCGCCGACCACCTGATCCATCACCTTCAGCTGGACTCGCGGCGAACCATTCGCCAGAAACAGGAACGGAGTTCGGCGATACTCCTCGGGCAGCACCGGATCAAAATCACCGAAGACGTTCAAGTGGACTTCCAACGTCTCGCGGTCGTTCATATTCGGCAGGTACTTGCCTCGCCAGCGAAAGGTCTTCGCGCCTTGGACGACTTGCAGCCCTTCGACATCGATGTGACGGTCTGTCAGCAGTTTGGTGTGTTCGGCCGGCCAATCATCTCCGACGACGCCCACGAGTTTGACGGAGGTGAAATAGCTCGCGGCATACGAGAAAAACACGGCCGACCCGCCGAGCACGTCGTCACGCGATGCTTCAGGGGTCTCGACGGAATCGAGGGCAACGGAACCAACGACGAGCAGGGGCATGGAGTCCATTCCTAGGATGGGCTGAGTGGTGCCGACGCCGGAACACAAAAGAACGCATCGGCCGAGAGGGTATTATTGAGCATTCGCACCCGATTGCAAAGCACCCTCAGCGAAGCACCCTCAGCTTGGCGCAGCGCTCATTCATGGTCAGAATCGACGGAAGCAGTCAACTTCCCAATGCGTGACCACGAGGTGTTCTTTCTAATGTTCGATGGACAGCTATTAGCGATTCAGATTGCCGACGGGGCAGCGTCTCCGATGCAGCCGCTTAACGACGTCGAAGCGATCTCGGGAAAAGGGCTTGCTGGCGATCGCTACGCATCCTGCAACGGGAAGTACCCTCCAGATGATGCCGGTAACGTGTTGCCGAAACGTGAAGTCACTTTAATCGAGTCAGAAGTATTGTCTGCGATCACCGAAGAATCGGGCACCAAGTTCTCGCACGCGGATACGCGCCGCAACTTGTTGACGCAAGACGTGGCACTTAATCATCTTGTGGGCAAATCGTTCTCGATCGGCGAAGTCGAATTGCGAGGCGTCGAGTTGTGCGAACCGTGCGGCTATCTCGAATCGTTGCATCCGGGGATCATGCAGCCGCTCGTCCATCGTGGCGGTCTGCGAGCACAAGTGATCCGAGGCGGAACACTGCGGGTCGGCGATGCGATCCGCTGCCTTTCTGACTAACACGCATTTCAAAACCGGGAGGGCGAGGCTCCCGCCGAGCCGAGACTCCACAAATACAGGCTCAGCAGGAGCTTCGCCCTCCCGACATCCCGGTTTTGAAATTCGCTCGAGCCGTACGCGGCCCTTTGCTTCGCCAAGTGATTCTTTTCGCGGAGCCACGTGCCAAGCCGTCATAGATTACTTAACCGGAAGCGTCACGGCCGTCCTGCCGTGTTCGGCACTTCCGCTTCAAGCGATCCGATCGTCGCAGCCGATGCTCTCGGTAAGGAACCGCGCCTACCGCCACGTGTACTGTCCGATCGCAATCATGTTTCAGCGCTGCACAATCCTGAGAGTCGCCAGTCGATTTGGGCTCGTCCCCTGCGCGCTCGTGCTGTTGATTGCGTCGAGCGCTTCCGTGGCTCAAGATCCCTCGTGGCGTCACGGTGCGCGCCCCGCTGACGAGGCACGGCAACTCCCGGCGGAAGCAGTCATTCAGGCGGACCTTCGCGTTCCGCAGGTAGAGACAAGCAGTGTCATCAGCGCCGTGCTGTGCTTCGCCGTCGGCTTCGGTGCCTGTCTGCTGGTGGTCCATTATATGCTGCCCGCGCTCGTCCACGCTCAGTGTGTCGAGATCGTCCGTGAGTACGTTGACCATACCAGGCGGGAGTCCGACATCCGCGTCGTCGTCCTTGACCGGGAACGCCACGAGCCGTTACGGAAGCCCAGACGCGTGAGCGTTCCGGCGGGCGATGAAAACGCCGACACGCTCGACGCCGCGCAGCATTATCTTCGAGTTGACAAACCAACTTCGGTGGCGGATTCCGCACCGCTTGGAGCATCCGACAGCCATCGCGACGAATCTTCAGACTCGATGCTATCGCAGATCTACCAACACAACCTCCGCCTTCGAGACCAACTGCGCAAGCAAAGCCAAAGCGTCAAGCAGTAGGCTCTCACTTTTAAGATTCAAACTCGCCAAACCACTCAGGAGCAGAACGATGAGACAGCAACCCGAAGTCACGTTTGTCGGCATGGACCTGGGCACCTTCAAGACTTCAGTCTGTTGTTCAAACGGACAACGCGAAACACTGCAAAGCCAGGTCGGCTGGCCAAAAGATCATGTGGCCCGCCATCTGGTCGGCTGCGACATCGCGTTTGGCGCGGAGATCGAGCGTCATCCGCTGGCGTTGGATGTTGTCCGGCCGTTCGCCATGGGAGCCCTCAAGTTCAACGATCATCGAGTCGCCGGTGTCACACCCGAGTTGGTCGAGGTGCATCGCACCGCGGCACAATTGCTCGTCCGCCACGCGGTTTCGCGTGTGACGACCGGAGACGCTCCGGTCTTTGGTGTCGTCGGTTCCCCCTCGCGCGCAACGCTTGAGAACAAACAAGTCATCGTCGAAGCTGCTCAAGCGGCTTTTGCCGCCGTTGTGATTGTCCCGGAGCCCTTTGCCGTCGCCTATGGCATGGATCGGCTGACAGAGACACTCATGATCGACATCGGAGCTGGGACAATCGATATGTGTCCAATGTTCGGGGCCTATCCGACCGACGAAGATCAAATCACGGTCCCCATCGGAGGCGATCACATTGACGCTCACTTCTTCACGCTGTTGCAAGAGACGTTTCCAGCTGCCCGGATCTCGCAACGGATGATTCGCCAAATCAAGGAGAAGTACGGCTGCGTCACGGATGACCGGGAACGCGCCGTCGTCACGTTGCCGGTCGACGGTCGTCCCAAGGAGTTCGATGTGACGGACTTGCTCCGTGAAGCCTCACGGACGATCGTGCCCGGGATTCTCGCCGGCATCAAATCGCTGGTCGCTCGATTCGATCCAGAACAGCAACGTGCGTTGCTACAGAACATCGTGCTCGCTGGCGGCGGTAGTCAGCTGAAAGGACTCGATCGCATCATCGAAGCAGAGCTGGTCGAATATGGCGGCGGCAGCGTCACGAAGGTCTATGACAGCGTCTTTGCCGGAGCCGCCGGAGCGCTCAAGCTCGCGATGGCCCTGCCGATCGAAAACTGGCGACGGCTCCAAGACGAGGCCGCGGACGACCAAGCCATCAAAGCGGCATGAACCTTCTGCTGCTGGGCCTTCTTGGTGGAAGTCGAAGTCTGGGCATCGCCGTCGAACAGGAAACATTCGGCCGTGACGGCAGGAAACATTCGGCCGTGAAGGTCTCGCCATGCGGTACCGTTGAACAAGGAAACGTGAGTAGTTGCACAGTCGCAGGTGATCTCTGTATACTGCAACCAAACTGGGACTTACGTAAAACGCTTTCGTGAGTCGTTTGGGCTCCGCCCGAAGGCGATGCGGTCATTTTGACTGTTTCATCAGTTGGTCGTTCGGCTCGTGTCACTCCTTCGTCTCCTTGCCGTGTGCTGAAAGTATGCTGATCTAAAGACCTTAGAACCGGCCCATCATTTACTGTCGTGCGATGGTCTCCCCAGACCGTCGTTTTGCAAGATTCGACGGCTTGCGAAGGCCATTGCACAAAGTGATCAGCGACAGTTACTCCTCCGGCGAACCGGACGGGCGCAATTCAGCCAAGGAAAACGGCAAAAAGTCAGCTCGAGAATAAATAGGAAGCAAATATGGCAGTACGAGAATTCGGCCGGTTTATGTGCGAGTCTCTGCGTCACCCCGGCGGCGTAGGCGCGATCGCACCCAGTTCACGGCGGTTGGCGCATCACATGGTGCAAAGGATCGATTGGGGATCTGTTAACACGGTCGTTGAGTTTGGCCCCGGCACGGGAGTGTTTACTGCACAGATTTTGCAGTGCAAGCGTCCTGGCACGGAATTCTTCGCCGTTGAGTTAAACTCCCAGTTCGTCGCGACCCTCGAAAGGCGGTTCCCCGACGTGACTTTCCTGGAGGACAGCGTCGCCAACATCGAGGCACTCTGCCGGCAACGGGGAGTTTCCGAGGTCGATGCGATCGTCTGTGGCCTGCCGTGGGCGGCGTTTTCGGATCGAGATCAAACAGCGTACCTCGACGCGATGATGCGGGTGCTGAAACCGGGAGGTCATCTGGCAACGTTCGCGTATTTGCCCGGGATGGTCCTGCCCGCGGCTCACCGGTTTCGAAGGAAACTGCGGAGCTATTTTGGCGAGGTCCACATGAGCCCCACCGTTTGGTTGAACGTCCCACCCGCCTTTGTCTACCGATGTTGGCGTTGATTTCTCCGGCGAGCCCGAAGAAATTGTCGCACCGCGGATTTTCACATGCGCTCTTTTGGCAGGTTCAGTAAGGCGGGAATGCCTCGCAGGCGAATCCCAACAAATCTCATCCAGACAGCAACCGGGCGGCCGAGAGCGAAGTAACAGAAGACCAGCGGCAAAGCCAATTCATGCACCGTGACCAAGGCCACGGCCACAAAGATCAGCCGGACCACATTGAAAAAATTCAACGGGCCGCGCGTCCACTGGCTGAGGATGTGGGGATAGCGGATTCGGGACACCATCAGCGACGCCAATGCGACCGTCAGAACTGGCAGGCAGTACTCGGCGAGTAGCACGATCTGTTCGCCCAATTGTCGCGACGCGTCCGACGTCGTGCCGGCAACCAATCCTTCGACGGTAGGGAGCGTCACCGCGAACGACGCCAAGGTACCGGCCGCCGCCGGCGTAGGTAAACCGCGGAACCAGTCATGCTCATCGTCCGGGGTCAGTTCGACATTGAACCGGGCCAGTCGCAACAGCCCGCAAAGCATGAATAGCACGCCGACGCCCCAAAGAAATCGGAGTGGAAAAACATCCGTGAGACTCAGCATGATGAATACGGGTGCCACGGTGAACGTGATGACGTCGCAGAGGCTATCCAGTTCAGACCCAAATTGGCTGGTCTGCTTCAGCAGGCGAGCGACGTACCCATCGAGTCCATCGAACACCATGCCCAGGAAGATGAACGCACCGGCGTAGAAAATCGCCGTCGTTTCGCCGATCTCTTCCCGGGCCAAGGTGGCCATCGCGATGCTGCCCAGGCCGCACGCGCCGTTGCCCAGCGTGAGCAGCGTCGGCACGACAACGAGACCAGATTTTTTGATTGAGACGGCCATCGTACGAAACTCCAAGGGCTTCTATCTGCTGTAGCGGCTCTAGAAGCTTAAGATTCTTCCAGGGCAGCCGTTTCCGAGAGCGGCGTTTCACGGGTTGACGAATACTCCGCCAAAACTGTCGTACCCGCTTTCACCTTCTGGCCGATCGAAACGAGAATCTCGAGGCCGGCCTCTTTGGGAATGATCAGTTCGGTGCGCGATCCAAGCTTGATCATACCAAACTGCTCACCGCGCTCAACCGAGTCACCCGGCTTAACCCAACAGACAATCCGCCGGGCAATCGCCCCGGCGATCTGCCGAATGACGAAGCGGCGGTAGGGGAAGCTGTTCTGTACGAGGCGGACCTCCATCCGCTCGTTCTCGCGAGCCGATTCAGGCCGCAGTGCGTTCAAGAACTTGCCGCGACGGTACTGAAGCCCGACGACGGTTGCGTCCATCGAGGTTCGGTTGATGTGAACGTCAAAGACCGAGAGGAAGATGCCGATCAACACGGCCGGTCCCCCGATATACTCGTCGGTGACCTCTTCCACACAGGAGATATGACCGTCCGCGGGCGAGACAACGGCGCCCGGTTCACCGGGAATGATCCGCTTCGGATCGCGGAAAAACCAGACGATGCTCATCCCGATCAACGCCGAACCGATCGCCAGCGGCCGGAACACAAGTGCCAGAGTGACTGTCAGGACGAACATCGACCCGCCGAGCATGATCAGCTCGGCCAATCCCGCACGGGCAAACGGCAGCCGATCGCGCCAACCAAAAGGATCATTTTCCGCAGACCAGTAATAGCCGCCCTGATTCCGATAGAACTTCAAGTCGCGTGGGTCAAGCACTTCGTGCGGACAAGGGTTCGTCGAACCCTCGCGTTTGGCGAGCATCTCGGCCACATAACCTCGGCGAAACGTCTTGAGATACCATCTTCGCCAACACCCCCAGCCGAGTTCGATTCTCATGCATGCTCCGCCGCCCGGCTGGATGGACTTGATTTCAGGAGGCAGCGACTCGATACGCGCTGATATCTCTTCGATCGCCATTTAGTCGCCCTTTGCTCGCGTTCCGCCGGTATTGACCAGACCAACGAGTGTATTCTGTCTTCCAGCGTTGGCCAACGGTGGCTGGAAACTTCTGCGGCAACCGTTTTATTCAATCTGGACGCCGCAAAACACGAAAGAGCCTTCGCCCTTGAGCTATTCCTTGGTCAGTTCTATACTTCCGTGCATTGGCCTGATGCAGAGCGCCGAGTTTTGGTTCGTTACGGAAAGCCCGGAATCACAGGCCCCGCTGGCCTTCACCCTCGAATAACGGCACGGACGATGAAGACAGACCGACGCCACGAATTGCAAACAAACGTCCTGGCTGACTGGATCGGCAAACACCTACAGCAGTCGCAAGGCTACTCGAAGACGATTCTGGCGGTCATTCTGCTGGTGGCCGCGGCCGCAATCGCGGGGACTTTTCTGGCCAAGAAACAAGCGGCTCGCTCGCAGGCCGGCTGGAATCAGTTCTTTCAAGCGTTTGGCGAACGTGATCCAGAGGCCCTCGAAGTGGTGGCCTCGGCGAATCAAGGGACGACGGCGGGAGTCTGGGCTCAGTTGGCGGATGCCGACTTGAAGTTGGCGGAAGGGATCGGCGACCTCTACACCAACCGCGACAACGCCAAAAAGAACTTGGCCGAGGCTGAGCGAAACTACCTTGTCGTCGACAAGGCTGCCACGGAGAAGATCTTGCGCGAACGAGCTTGGTTCGGGCTCGGGCAAGTTTACGAGTCGTCAGCCGAACTCGACAAGGCAAAGCAGTTCTACGGCAAGCTCGTCAGCAGCTCCCCGACTTCAGCACTCGGCAAGGAATCAAAGCGACGTTCCGATGCGTTGAGCGACGCCTCGACGGCGAAGTGGTACAACTGGTTTGCGAATCAAACGCCACGTCCACCGGCGATTCCTGGAATGCCAAGTGACTTCGGTCTTCCGAACTTCCCGACCGATCTCGATAATCGCTCGGATCGACCGGACCTTTCGATTCCTGGCTTCCCTCCCGCGGCTGCTGACGCAACTCCACCCGCTGCCGACGCATCGGAACCTGAGCTGAACAGCCCGGCTCCAACGGAGAGTACTCAGCCAAAGCCCGAGGACCCGGCCGCCACCGCTCCCAAGGAGACGGAAACACCTGCGGCCAGCGAATCGCCGGCGGAACCGGTGCCCGGTGAACCCAAGCCCACCGAGCCGACTCCGGAAGCAAACGCAACGCCGACCGAGGGCCCATCGCCTTCCGGCGAAGCCGCGCCGGAATAATCACGTGGCCGATCAACTTCCCGGCGAGCTTTCGTCCGAGCCAGTCGAGTTGATCGTTGGCCCAGAGCACGCCGACACGCGACTCGACGCCTTTCTTGCTTCGCAGTTTCCAAGCTTCAGTCGCGTGAAGCTTCGGCAGGCGATCAACGCGGGTGGTGTGCAGGTTGACGACAAGCGAACCAAAGCCGCGTACCGGCTTCGAGCCGGGCAAACGATCGCCATCACCTTGCCCGAGCTTGTCGTTGAAGGCCCAGAGCCGGAGGATATCCCGCTGGATATCCTTTACGAAGATGATCATCTGATCGCGGTCAACAAATCACCGGACATGGTCGTTCATCCGGCCAAAGGGCATTGGGCAGGAACGTTGACGAGCGCGTTGGCGTTTCGCTTTGGACAGCTGAGCCGTGTCGGTGGGCCGACGCGGCCTGGAATCGTTCATCGGTTAGACCGCGAGACGAGCGGAGTGATCGTGGTCGCCAAGACCGATCAAGCTCACCTCGATTTGGCAGCCCAGTTCGAGGCGCGAACCACCGAGAAAGAATACACCGCGATCGTCATCGGTTCGCTGGATCGTGACCGGGACGTGATCGAACAGCCGATCGGCGTGCATCCTTATCACCGCGAGAAAATGGCGATTCGTCCCGATCATTCGACGACGCGCGATGCGAAGACATTCTACGAAGTGGTTGAACGATTTCGGGGCTTCGCACTTGTGAAAGTACTGCCGAAGACTGGTCGCACCCACCAGATTCGAGTTCACCTCGCTCACGTCGGCGCGCCAGTGCTATGTGACAGGCTCTACGGTGGCCGCTCCCAAATCACGCTGGGCGAGATCACCGGCGATGATGAAAGCGAGGTCTTGCTGAACCGGCACGCGCTTCATGCCCGACGTCTGTCAGTGACACATCCGATCACGAAGCAGCCGATCGAGTTCGTGGCCCCGCTCCGTAGCGATATGGAAACCCTGCTCACCGCCCTCCGCCGCCATCGCCGAGCTTGACAGCCAGGGCGATACTGCTCAAGCTCGGCGGGCGAGTTCCGAAATTGCATGCCCTTCGCTTAGAAGGGGAATCGGCCGTCCCGTGAAGTTGGGGATGGCAACTCGCTGGTAATCGATTCCCAAATGACGATAGAGCGTCGCCAGGAAGTCGCCGGGACCGACTCGACGTTCAATCGGGTCTTCTCCCCTTGCATCGGTCGCGCCGATCACTTGACCCGTTTGAATGCCGCCGCCGGCAAACAGCATCGTGTTGGCCCGCGGCCAGTGATCTCGTCCCGGTTGGACCGTCCCGGCAGCACCGCTCGCAACGCCCCCGCCGCTGCTGGCGACATACGAGATCCGGGGCGTACGACCGAATTCTCCAGTGACAACCACGAGAACCCGCTTGTTGAGTCCCCGCTGGTAAACATCTTCAATCAGCGCGGAAACGGCTTGATCAAAAAACGGAGCACGGAATTTATTGGCTTCGAAGACATGGTGATTCACGGCGTGGTCATCCCAATTCGCGACGCGTCCGCAAAGTGGACCATCGAATTCGGTCGCGATGATTTCGACGCCCGCTTCCACCAATCGTCGGGCCATCAAGCATTGCTGGCCCCACTGGTTCCGGCCATAGCGGTCACGAACCGTATCGGCTTCTTTGCTTAGATCAAACGCTTCACGCGCGGCGGGGCTGGTGAGCAGGTTCAATGCCTGCGATTCAAATTGATCAACGGCATCGACAACGCCGGACTGGTCGACGTTGCGTTGAAGACGATCCAAAGCTCCTTTCAAATCGAGTCGTTGCCGCAATCGTCCTTGCTTGTCACTGGCGAGCCCGATGTTCGGTATCTCGAAGTTGGGTTGGCTCGGATCGCCGATTACTTTGAATGCTTCGTAGCTGGGTCCGAGGTAGGTCGAGCCCGCAATGGTAAAACTGTCGTAGCGATCGACGGGATTGATCGCGACGTAGTTCGGGATCGACCGCTTCGGATCGTGACGCAAGTAGTTTGCCACGGTCATCCAATCCGGATAGACGGGCTTGATCTTGTCTTGTGAATCAGGATCCCCGCCCAAAATCTGAAGCGATCCAGCCGGATGTCCGCCGCCAGTATGGGCAACCGAACGGAGCAAGGCAAATCGATCGGACAGCGTTGCGAGTCGCGGCAAGAGTTCGGAAATCTGAATGCCTGGAGTCTTGGTGTCGATCGGCGCGAAGGGGCCGCGGAATTCTGATGGTGCGTCAGGCTTCGGATCAAACGTATCGAGATGACTAGCGCCTCCGCGTAGCCAGACGAGTATGACCGCCGTGTTTTCAGCCCGGGCCTCCGCCGCTTGCGCTCGCAATCGATAAAGCTGCGACAGCGTCAACCCGGTGAAACCAGTCAGGCCCACACGGAGAAACTCGCGTCGATGAAGGTTGTACACGCTGGTCTCCGAATGCGGATCGCTTTGCCAATCAATCATGGTTGATGGTAAGATCACTCACGAGATTACACAAGAAGAAATTCCGATTCGCGTATCTTGGCAAGGAGACCCCGATGGCAGGCGACACGACACCAACTCTTTACGCTCGCCTGGGCGGCTACGACGCGATTGCGGCGGTGGCAGACGATCTCGTGTCGCGATTACAGGCGGATGACCTGCTGGGTCGATTCTGGCAGCACCGTGGTGCCGACGGCTTGCAGCGCGAGAAGCAACTGCTGATCGATTTTCTTTGTGCCAACGCCGGAGGAAACTTGCTTTACACGGGCCGCGATATGGCGACGACGCATCGTGGCATGAAGATCGACGAGACCGATTGGCGACGCTTTATCGGGCACTTGCGGGATACGCTTGCGTCGTTCGAAGTCGGTGTCGGCGAGCAGGAAGATGTGTTGGCGTTCGTCGAGAGCACCAAGGGCGACATTGTCGAATAGAGAGAAGCGGTTCGCGCTATCGTTCGTGCTCCGCGGCTTCGGTCACACGAGTTGCTTCCCAACCAAGCATCGCCTTCTTTCTCGCCGAGCCCCAGCGATAACGATGAGCGACTCCGCTGCTCTGGATCGCGCGATGGCAGGGAATCAAATATCCGATTCCGTTCTGTGCCACAGCCGTTCCGACCGCGCGGCTCGCGCGGTCGTTGCCCAGCCGTTGTGCCAAGTCTCCTCGCTAGGCAAGCACCGGCAATGCTGTCTTGCCGAAATCTCGGTTCGCTTCGATCGCGAATTGCTCGCGCTCGTCGTCGAAGAGTTCGTAGAAGACGTTGCGTTGGCGCGGGACGTAGCCAAGTTCGGAGATGGCGTTGCGGATCTGTTCAAGGGTTAGGAAGTGAACGGTCCCGGCTTCGGCAACAACGTTCTCTTCGATCATGAGACTGCCCATGTCATTCGCGCCGAATAGCAGCGCAAGTTGTCCGATCTTCAGGCCTTGCGTGACCCAGCTGGACTGAATGTTGGCGAAGTTGTCGAGATAAAGTCGAGAAACGGCTTGCGTCTTGAGGTACTCGTACGGCCCGGCGGTCGAGACATCGGCCATGTCGGTGTGCTCCGCCTGGAAGGTCCAACAGATATAAGCCGTATAGCCGCCGGTCTCGTCTTGTGCTTGCCGCAATCGGTCTAGGTGTTCGATCCGCTCGGCGAGCGTCTCGACGTGGCCAAACATCATGGTCGCCGAGCTGCGTCCACCCAACTCATGCCAGGTCCGCATCACGTTCAACCAATCGTCGGTATTGACTTTGCCGCGCGTAATCGCATTGCGGACGCGATCCACGAGAATCTCCGCGCCGCCACCGGGGATGCTGCCCAGTCCCGCCGCCTTCAACCGCTCCAGTACCGTACGAATCGGCAGGTTGTTCACCTTGGTGAAGTGATGCAATTCGGGTGGGCTGAAGCCGTGGATATTGACTTGCGGGAAGCGGCTCTTGATGTCGTGCAGCAGTTGCTCGTACCAATCCAGCTTGAACTTGGGATGCAGGCCGCCTTGCATGAGGATCTGATCACCGCCAAGGGCGACGGTCTCCCCGATCTTCTTCAGCAGCTCCTCGCGCGGCAGCACGTAGCCGCCTTCGTCGCCGGGGCCTCGATAGAAGGCACAAAAGTCGCAAACCGCGGTGCAAACATTCGTGTAGTTGATATTGCGATCGATGTTGTAGGTGCGATATTCCTCGGGATGCAGCCGGCGTGTGACGGCATCGGCGGCTCGACCCAAGGCGGCCAGATCGTGACTTTCTAACAGCGCGAGTCCTTCTACAGGGGTGAGGCGTTCACCGGCAACAGCTTTGTCAAGGATGCGTGCGATCATGGTGTTTTGTTTCTGAGTACGATGGCCTTCCAGGGCTGTCGATTGCTTCACGACGGCCTTGGAAGGCCATCGTACCTAACTATCCGACAGGGGCCATGCCTAATGTGACGGCGTGGTGTCGAAATAGCTCCAAGCCTCGTTGTTCACGTTGGCCAAGGTGGAAGTAAAGATTGTCGCGGAGATACGAAAGGCATTCTGGCTCGCTGAGCCCCACGGCGGAGGCTTCTTGGGCGGCAATCAACTTGAGATTCGCAACGCCCTCGTCACGAGCTTTCTCAAAAGCGGAAACAAGTTCCGTCGTGTCGACACCAGATCGTGATACCCACATCGCAAAAACAAAAGGCAACTCCGACCAACGGCACCACTGATCACCGAGATCCCATTCGTCGACGAATCCACCTGCGGGACTATTCATCGCACGATCACCAATCAACAGGACTGCATCCGCCGTGGTGTCGTTGACGCCTGCGCCGATTGGCAGTGATTCGAGTTGCGGTGTCAGCCCAAAGCGTTGTTGCAGAAGAATGCGGGCAAGTGTAACACTCGTTCGTGAACCTTCGTCGAGCGCCAACGTTCGGATCTGATCGAAGGGGACTCGTGTCAGCAGTTTCACGCTCAGCACTGGTCCGCGACAACCGATGCACGCGTCGGAAACGATCTCGTAGCTCGTGTCCTGGAAGTACTCGACGGACGGAATCAGTGCGACATCCAACTCGCCGCTCGCAAGCTGATCGGCCAGTCGACTTGGCAAGTCGTACGAAATATGAGCGTACGGAGCGATGTCGTCCAAGTGATAGACCAACGGCTTGGTGTTCAAGTACGAAACGGCACCGATTTTTATTTTGGCTTGCATGATCCCAGCTGCTTTCCAAGACGCGGATTATAGGTTTTCATGTTACGGCCCGCCAAGGGCTCGCAGTACTCGTACGATGGCCTTCCAAGGCCGTCGTGAAGCATTCGATGGCCTTGGAAGGCCAACGTACGAGGAGATTAACCGAACGCCAGCCGAGGAATTAACCCGCTTGGTGATCGAGCGAGTTGAAAGCAATCGGCTCAAACACCATCCACGTGGCCGGCAGCGGCGCGGTCACTCGGACATCTTCCTTGGTCATCGGGTGTCGAAACGCCAGATCACGAGCATGCAACGCAATCACGCGGTCGCGCGGATCGTCCGACGGCGCGCCGAATGGCGTCGTTGCGCCGTACAACGCGTCGCCGACAACGGGAAAGCCGTGTGCGCTGGCTTGCACACGAATCTGATGGTAGCGACCTGTTTCGAGCGTGATCTCCAGCCAAGTCTTGTTCTCGAAACGCCGCTTCACGCGATAGGAAAGAATGGCTCGCTTTGCGTCGGGCAGGTCTGCCGCCGCGACCTCGCCGCGCGCCTCGTGAGGAACCTTGCGCAGTCGATCCGTCCACTTGCCTTCCTCCCCGGCGACTTCGCCCTCGACGACCGCCCAGTAAGTTTTCTGGACCAGTCGCCCCTCGAATTGCTCGCTGAGCCGCCTGGCTGCTCGAACATGCTTGGCCACGACCAACGCTCCTGACACCAGGCGATCCAACCGGTGCGGAACACCAAGATACGCCTTGCCCGGTTTGCTCTCCCGGTCGATGAGGAACTGCTTGATGCGCAATTCGAGACTGTCGATGCCGGGGGGAGCCTGGGTGAGGACGCCGGCCGGTTTGTTGACCACCAAGCACGGTCCTTGTTCGTAAAGAATATCAAAACCGTCGGGCTGCATGAGCGTTTCAATGATCAGATCAGTTGGCCAGCAGGAATTCACTCAGCGTGACAAGATTGTTGCTGAAGACTTGGCTGGAAAGGTACTTCGTTCCGACTGGCATTTTGGCTTGACCAACAAGTCGCGCGCCGTCGAAGGTACTCACCTATCGGCCTCGATCGTCCGTCCCGCGTTACGGACTGTACAAGGACAGGTCCGCGTCGAGTACTTTGCGGATGCGGCTTGCCGATTCGGTCAAGTGTGCCCGCGAGTAACTGTCGAGCTTGACGTTACTCTTGAGCATTTGACCGATGCGGGCCTCGAGCGACGATAAATCCGCGAAAGCGATCGTTTGGCAATCGTCGGGCGCGGAAGTCCTGCCCATCGCCAAGTTGGAAAGCTTTCGCAGGTACTCGCGTTGCAGGCCGCGTCGCAGACTGCTGATGGCTGGCTTGCGATTCGTGAAGTCACCCTCCTCAATCGTGTCCAGTTCGGAGAAGATCGACTTGGTTAGCCGCTCGATAAGTTCCGCGGTCGTCAACAGATCCTGGTCGGGCGAGGCTTTGAGTTCCGTGTCGTGAATCCGCTCCAGCACGGTCGACGAAGTGAGCTGATCCAGAACGCGGGTCTGCCACATCGAAATAACTCCGTGCAGCGGGAAGTCCTTCCGGTTCGTGCTGGAACTTCCCCAATGCCGCCAGTTCGAGGTGCCGAGATATTTGTACAACTCGTCGGAGAATTTATACGGCTTGTCGCTGAAGACTTGTTCCTCAAGCAACGCCAAGGCTTCGCGCTGCTGAGCCACATCGACGAGATCAACGGGCGGCTTCGCATCCTTATCGCCTTGGTGGCTGCGGCTTGTTTGCAGACCGCCGACGTAACGCGCGGCAAAGAACATGCCCTGGCCGTGCTGTGACAACAGAATGTTCAAGGCTCGGCGTGTTTGTGTGTAATCCTTCCCTTCTTCCGCGGTTCGCTTGACCAGTTCAGGAACAATCTCTTGCACGACCTTCGCGCGCATCTTCGCGTACTCCAAAGCGTCGGCACCGAGATCGAACCGGTTCGAGTTCGGATCGGGATCGGTACCAACCGTATCTTCATCGGTCGCGTAGACGAGTTGCGGTTCGCCGCTGCGCGACGCGATCTTCGCCAATTCGCTCACTTCGCCGCTCGTGCCGCCGGATAAAGGCTTGTAACCGTACTCGATGGCCCAGTAATCGTACGGACCCAGCGTGGTTGTGTAGTAATCGCCCTGCTCCCATTCCTTCGAGACGATATTCGTCGGATTGTAATCCATCACGGAACCGACCATGCCGCCCTCGCGGGTCTTGGCCGGATCGTTCGCGTCTTTCAGGCTGAGCATCTTGCTGGCCTTGAAGTTGTGCCGCAGGCCAAGCGTGTGTCCGACCTCATGCATCGTGACTTCTTTCAAGCCCTGCATGATCAGCTTCTCCTTTTGCTCGGCCGCGACTTTGGCATCGGCCCGGGTAATAATCGCCGCGGCACCGAACGCCATCTGGGCCGCCATCCCCGTGCTCAGCCGACACTCGGGTTGATTCCCGGCCAGGCCGAAGATTCGCGAGGCTTTATCGGTCGGCGGTTCGAGTGGACCGCCGGTCATGGCCGCGACATCATCCGGCGTGAGCGTTTCGTACTCTTCCTTCCAAAACTGGAGGAAGTCCGCGTCGAAGATAATGTCCGCGTCGAGAATCTCGCCGGTGTATGGGTTCACCCGGGATGGGCCCATGGCAAAGCCCGCGTCCGCGGTGATCCAACGGAACGTGTTGTAGTTGATGTCTTCCGGATCCCAATCCGCGTCGTCTGGTTGCTGCCGGACTTCGATCGCATTCAACCATCCGGCTGCGGAAAAGGCCTTGTTCCACTCGGCGATCCCATCGCGAACAGGTTGGCGGTATTTGTGGGGTACGGTTTTTTCGATCCAGAAGATGATCGGCTCCTTCGGAGGATAGGGAGCGTCCGTCGCGCCTGGCGGCTTTTCCAAGTGCCAACGGTTGATGTACCGGACGAATTGATCGCGGTCGCTGTCCTTGTTGTAGTCCTTGCGGACGGTCAGAAAGTAACCGACCCGATCATCCGCCATGCGGGATTGGTAACCGGTCGCAGCAAGCTTGCTGATCGAATAGTGAACATTGATGGTCATGCCACGGGAATCCGCCACGGTATCGAACTCGATACGTCCGCTTGAAGCGTATGTCGCCGCGACTTCTAGTTCGACGTTCTTCGGAAACGCCTTGACCGACGCCCAGGTCGATCGATCTGAAGTGAACCCGAATCCCGGAAGGAACTGGCTGATTTGCGGCAGGTCGCTCATGAAGACGGGTGTCATGTCGATAAGGTCGCCTCCCTTGGGCCCCTTCGAAACGATACGCAGACTGAACAAGACACTGTCGGTATAAGCATTCTGTAACGCGAAGTTCTCGGGATAACCCTTCTTGGCGTCGAAGCGGACATTCTTTCGGATCACGTGAACGTGATCATCAATCTTGCGGAAGTTCCAAACCCAGTCGTCGCCAAAGCCCCAACTGTAACCGCCAATCAACGGGTCCATTCCGACGCCTTTGGCAATCGATATGAGAACGATGAAGTCGGAACCGTAGTCCGAACCGCTCATCTCCGCATACAGCTTGCTTTCCTTCTCGTACAGCGTCATCATCCCTGTGTGCGTCTTGGCATCTTTCAAGATGGCCGCGTATGGAGGGGCCGGTGCCGCCGGTGCGGACGCGGCAGGAGCGGCCGATGGGGCGGGCGATGTGGGCGCTGCTTCCGCGGCCTTCGGGTTCGCGGCGTCATCATCCGACGCAACTGGGTCGTCGGCGAAGCCGACCGAAGCGGTTATCAACCCAATGCCGAACACGATGAGAAAACTGCGGAGAGAACTTCGATTCATGATTCCGATTCCTAAGCAAAGTAGGCGGGGTCGCACTAGCGCGCGATATGGCTACAGTGTGGACCTATGCAAGGCAGGTAAAACATACGACATCGTTAGTCAACTGCGACTCTTACGTTCAGTATATCCAGCCGTTACATTCTAGCCACCTTTGAATTTGCTCGGCAAGTTGGGATAGACCGGAGGGTTGTTCCGGATTTTCCGCCTGTTCCGGGGGGAATGCGTTTTCACTCACAGTGAACCTCGAGTTCAAATGCCGGAATCATCCACGGTAACAAGCGCTTTGAGGTGCTATCCGAGTGTCGAGGTCCGTCAAGTTCATCCGCTTGGCGGGGCGGGGGGCTTCAGCGGTGCGGCGTTTTGGAAGGTGGAAACCGGCGACCGGCCGCTGTGTCTCCGGCGCTGGCCGCAAGAGCACCCCGGCCGAACCCAACTGCAGGCAATCCACGACGTGCTTTGTCACGTATCAGCAAACGGCTTCGCGAAGCTGCCGATTCCGTTTCGCTCGCGCGATGGCGGAACCTTCGTTTCACTCGCCGGACATTTTTGGGAACTCGCCCACTGGCTGCCGGGCAAGGCCGATTTTCATCAGCAACCAACTTCGCGACGACTAGACGCTGCGCTTACTGCTTTGGCGCAGTTTCATCGGTGCGCGGAATCGTTCGAGTTACGCGTCGGACCCCCGCCCGGCATCGTGAGCCGCCGTGAGCATCTTGAGCGGCTGTGTGCCGGTGGAGCGAGCGAGTTGCGCCGAGCCGTATCGGCACTGGCTTGGCCGGAATTCCAGCAACGGGCAGTCGCGATCCTACATCGGTTCAACGAGCTTGCTTCCAACACGAGGCCTTTGCTCGAACCGGCGAGCCGCCTGAGCGTGCCGCTGCAACCGTGCATACGCGACATTTGGCACGACCACGTTCTGTTCGAGGAAGACGAAGTGAGTGGCTTTGTCGATTTCGGAGCGATGCGGACGGATCATGTCGCGTGTGACATCTCGCGTTTGCTCGGGAGCCTCGTCGGCGGCGACCGGGAAGGGTGGCAGCAGGGCCTCGCGGCCTATCAAGCCTTGCGGCACTTGTCCGCTGATGACTTGATGCTCGTTGACGCCTATGATCGAAGTACTGTGTTGTTGTCGGGCATGAACTGGGCGCGGTGGATCGCCGTAGAAGGTCGCAAGTTCGATGATCATAAACGCGTCTGGGAAAGAATGGATGAGATTATCGGGCGGATGCACCACATCTGCACTTTCTGAAAAAACAGGGTCCATTGGTATTCAGTAAAAAGAGTTCTTCCATCACGCTGCGTGAGTGAGTCGCCCCTAGCCTGCATTTCTCATCACATCGGAAAATGTGGAGGGGCATCGGCGTAGCGCGGCGTTTTTTT
>JAQBZB010000386.1 GCA_027622275.1 Planctomycetota bacterium
GGTTGGAATACCGATTATCTTGCCCGAGTCCTTGGACTACAAAAGACTTAGTGTGCGTTTGCCGTGGCCATTGAACAGGGTGACGCGAATCTCGCGAGCCCCCTCGATGACGTGATAGTTCGTCAGAATATGTCCTTGCATGTCGACCACGGACCCCGAGCCTTCGCCGGCAGCGGGAACCTCCGTCATGAAGAAGCCGCCCGGCCGGCTTGTACGGGTCGTGATGTTAACCACGCTTCTGTTGACCCGATCGTAGACCTTGATGTTGACCAATTCGTCGGGCGTGTATTCTTCCGATTCGACCGTGGCCCCACCCGGCACGGCCTTCGCGCGCAGTGCTGGATTCGTGTCGTCAATCAAATCGGTGCGAGGGATCGGAGTCAGTTTTGGAACTTCGAGCGGTGCGCGCGGATCATCGATCTGGCCTCTTTCGGGATGGGGAATCACTTCGCGAGCCTTGAGCGGCACCCGCGGAACGGCATCTTGGGCGGTAACCATGGACTGCGGCGAATCGCTCACCAGCCAGAACGCTAGCGTCGCTCCGACCAGCGCCGAACAGGCACAAGCGAACAGGTACTTGGTCATGTCTTGCTCCCTTCGTCAGTACTGCGGAAATGTGACGGCAGAAGTTCACCATCGTTCGAAAACATAAGCGATCTCTGCTTTGCGGGCGAGAGCAATGCGAGTTGCCGGGCCAACGAAACTCGTGACCGACCCGCGGTTGCCCTTCCCACAACCGCTACTTCTTGCGAAACTCCCGACCGCCAGCGATGGAACCGTAGTGAGTTGGATTGACACTTTGTACGATGGCCTTCCAAGGCCGTCGTGAAGCAATCGACGGCCTTGGAAGGCCATCGTACACCGCGAGCGGTATAAGAACGCCGAAGGAATGGCAGTGAGTTTCAGGTTGCTAACGGATTGGCTGGCGTACGTCGCGGTGCGCGTCGTGATTTGCATCGTCCAAGCGATGCGAATCGAAACGTGCCATGCGATTGCGAGATTGGTCGCGGTGATCGCCAATGACGTCGTCCGAGTACGAGGAGCGGTCGTCGACGAGAACCTTCGTAACGTATTCCCACACCTGTCGGACGCCGAGCGTCGTGAAATGTCCCGTCGGATGTGGGAGCACTTGTTGCTAATGGTTTGCGAGATCGCGCACGCCCCGCGCAAGATTCACCGGGGCAATTGGCGCGATCACATTTCGTTCCGTGGACGCCGCGAGATGGTCCAAAACTTGCTCGATCCACGCCCCACGGTACTGATTACGGGCCACTTTGGTAACTTCGAGGTCGGCGGATTCGTCACGGGACTCTTGGGATACCCGAGCTTCACGGTCGCCCGGACGCTCGACAACCGATTCCTCGATCGCTACATCAACAGCTTCCGCGGAGCAAACGGGCAGTTCATTCTGCCCAAGCAGGGAAGTTCTACACAGGTGCAGGCGGTTCTTGCCAGCGGCGGCGTCCTGTCGCTGTTGGGTGATCAACACGCGGGACCGAAAGGTTGTTGGGTCGATTTTCTCGGCCGACCGGCATCCTGTCACAAGGCGATTGCCTTGTTTCCGATGACCAGCGGTGCTCCGTTATTAGCCGCAGCGACCACGCGTCGCGATCGCCCGTTGAATTTCCAGATCAGCCTGCTCGGCGTCCTTGATCCAGCCCAGTCACCGGACATGGCGGGCAGCGTGCCGAGCGTCACGCAGTGGTACAACGATCGCTTGGAAGAAGCGATCCGGCTGGTCCCCGAACAGTATTGGTGGGTGCATCGACGGTGGAAAGGAACCCCGCCGAAGCGAATGCCGGCGCGCCGACGAGCCGCGTAGGTGGCGGCGCTGTGCCTGTCGACACTGTGCCGCCTGTCAAAGATCCGCAAGTCGTTGTAAGCTGAACAGCAAGCCCTGATTGTCAACTCGTCACTCAGATATCGCCCCCCGACTTGGCACCATGTCGAACTGGATTCGGATCGCTTCTGTCGACGAATGCCCGCCGGGCCACGCCTGCGAATTGGTGGCAAGTGACCGAGTCATTGCGCTGTTCAATGTCGATGGCGAGTTCCACGCGTTGGACGGCATCTGTCCACATCAAGGAGGCCCGCTCGGCAAAGGGAAGTTGAGCGGATGTGTCGTGACGTGTCCTTGGCACGGATGGCAATTCGACGTGAAGACGGGACAACACCAGACGAGCGCATCGCTGGTTCACGCCAAGTTCCCTGTCAAGGTGGAAGGAGATAGCGTCTTGGTCGACGTCGATGCATGATCCACTTTCGTCCGTTCCTGAACAGCGATCCGCCAGCGATTGCCGAAATCTGGCGTAGCCAGCCACCCTCCAACGCGCTCATTCAACCAATGACGCCCGCCGTTTTGGACGACATGGTCTTTTCCAAGCCGTTTTTCGATCGTCATGGTTTGATTCTAGCGGTCGACGACGACAGGCCGGTCGGTTTTGTTCACGCCGGCTTTGGCCCGAACGCTGAACTCACCGCCATCGACCACGCGCGCGGCACGACGGCATTGTTGCTTGTTTCGCCACATCGCGACCGCGAAACTATCGCGCGAGAACTCTTGTCCCGAAGTGAGCAGTACCTCCGCGAGCGAGGAGCAACGACGCTGTTCGGCGGTGCCACGAAAAAGTTGGCACCGTTCTATTTCGGCCTCTATGGCGGCAGTCAGTTGTCGGGCGTTGTGGCCTCGGACGCCGCGAGCACCGAGCTATTTCGCGACGCAGGCTACGCCGAGTCAACCCACGCCCGGATATTCCGCCGGGATTTGACAAGCTTCCGGCCGACCATGGATCGCGAGTTGATGCAGGTCCGTCGCCAGTGTCAACTCGTGAAACAAACCGACTCGTTACCTGAGAATTGGTGGGAGGCGTGCGCATTTGCAGCCATCGAACGGCTGGCGTTCGTGTTGCTGCCCAAAGCGAACGGCCCCCCCGTTGCGCAGGCGAAGTTGTGGGACGTCGAGCCGTTGGCAAGTTCGTGGGGCGTCCATGCGGTGGGCTTGGTGTCGATGGCCGTGTGTGCCAGCGCCAATGAGTGTGCGGTGGCGACGCACTTTGTTGGTGAGATTTTTCGCCAGCTGCAAGGATTCGGCATCTCGCTGGCCGAGTTCCAGCTGCAGACCGACGATACTTTAGCCATCGAAGTCTGTCGCCAACTGAGCTTTGACGAAGTCGGCCAAGGACTTTTGTTTCAGAAGCCCGCCATGCCATAAACTAAGGTAGACACCCTGGCGAATCTCGCGACACTATAAGAGATAGCAACTAGCAACCGCATCCATGTAATAATTGCGTCGGCACAAGGAGGGTCTCATGGACCGAGTCGTAACGGTCGTTTTGGCGGGAGGTAAGGGAACGCGGCTCGAACCGCTAACGCGTGATCGCGCGAAACCTGCCGTCCCGTTTGGCGGAGCTTATCGGATCATCGACTTTACCCTGTCGAATTGCTTGAATAGCGGCTTGAAGAAAATCCTTGTACTGACTCAGTACAAGGCCATGAGCCTCGACCGTCACATCAACATCGGTTGGCGAAAGCTGTTTTCGTGGGAGCTAGGGGACTTCATTGACGTGGTCCCGCCCCAACAGCGGATCGACGAACATTGGTATCGCGGCACCGCGGATGCCGTGTACCAAAACATCTATGCCATCGAGAAGGAAGATCCCGATCACGTTGTCATTTTGGCCGGCGATCACATCTACAAGATGGATTACAGCAAGATGGTCGCCTTTCACAAAGAGAACAACGCCGATGTGACCGTCGCCGCGTTGCAAGTTCCGGTGGAAACTGCCGCGGGGAAATTCGGTGTGATGGAGGCCGAAACCGATGCGCGGATCGTCGGGTTTCAAGAGAAGCCGCTGGTCCCCAAGCCAATGCCCGGTGACAGTTCGCAGTGCCTCGCCTCGATGGGCATCTATGTCTTTTCGGCTCGCTTCATGTACGAACAGTTGTGCCAGAACGCGGCTCAATCGAACGCCGGTCACGACTTCGGCCACAACATCATTCCCTCGATCATCGACTCGCACCGGGTCTTCGCCTTTCCGTTCCGCGACGAGAATCAAAAGTCAGAACCTTACTGGCGAGACGTCGGCACGCTGGACGCTTATTACGAAGCAAACATGGATCTTGTGAACGTCGATCCGCTGTTGAATGTCTACGACGGCTCGTGGCCGATCTGGACGCATCGCCCCAACGTCCCGCCACCCAAGTTCGTGTTCGCCGAAGAGTCAGCGGACGGTCGCCGTGGCCAGGCCCTCGACAGTGTTGTTTGTGCCGGCTCGATCCTCTCGGGCGGCAGCGTTCAAGGCTCGATCATCGGATCGCAGTGCCGGATCAACAGCTATGCCCGCGTGGACGATTCGATTCTGTTCGATTGCGTCAACGTCGGCCGGCACGCTCGGATTCGTCGCGCGATTATCGATAAAGGAGTCACCATTCCGCCACGGATCGAGATCGGTTTCGACCACGACGAGGACCGTCGACGAGGCTTCACGGTGAGCGCGAACGGCATTGTCGTGATCGGCAAGAGCGCCGGATCCGAAAACTTGTTCGAGGCGGCATAAACTCCCGCCCGAGACTAGTTGGCGACGTGTTGGCCCGCTGAAGCAGTGCTGGACTTTCGTTGTCGTTGGTTGGATGATGAATTACGGAATGACTTTACGCTGCAGCAGATTTGGGGGAGCAGGTGTGGGTTAATAGTGGGCAATCTTATTCGAGGGGAGGCTACTGACCGTATGAAGGACGCATGTACGACCTCTGATCCTCTGTTCCAGTTACTCCAGCCCGAGCGGCGAACCGCCGTGGTGGATGTTGGTGCGAACCCGATTGATGGTGTTCCACCCTACAAGCCCATGCTGGAACGAAAGCTTTGCACGGTCGTTGGTTTTGATCCCCAGGAGTCGGCACATGACTCCCTCCAGGAAGGCCGGGGACCACTCGAAACCTATTTACCGTATGCGATAGGAGACGGCTCTGAACAAACATTGCACGTCTGTTCGGCACCAGGAATGACCAGCTTTTTGACGCCGGACGTCCGATCGCTTTCGCTGTTCCCACTCTTCCCGGAATTTGGGCGAGTCGTGGCTGCGAAGCAGGTTCAGACACGGCCGCTTGACGCTATCGAAGAGATAGAGGATCTCGATTTTCTCAAGATCGATGTCCAAGGCTCTGAGTTAGCCGTCTTCCGCTCTGGGCGGGAAAAATTGTCGGCGGCCGTAGCCATACAGACTGAAGCATCCTTTCTGCCGCTCTACGAGAACCAGCCGCCGATCGGGCTCCTCGATACAGAACTGCGCTCGCAAGGATTCATTCCGCACGCATTAGTCGAACTCAAGCGTTGGGTCATCTCACCATTGCTAGTGAACAACAACCCGCGAATACCTTTAAATCAGTTACTTGAAGCGGACTTGGTCTACGTCCGTGACTTTCGGAACCCGCAAGAATTGACCGAGGAGCAACTAAAACATCTGGCGTTGATCGCACATCACTGCTACCGCTCGTTTGATCTCGCCCTATTTTGCCTGGCTGCATTGGAAGGGCGTGGTAGCTTAGCGACTGGGGCGAGGGACGTTTACCTTAATATGCTACCGGCAAGTCCGGCCTGACGGGGCCACAATTACAAAGAGCGACTTCAGTTTCGCAACGAGGAGTTACTTTGGCGCTGAACCCAGCGGCGCACACGTGATCAGCGAGTCGAACCGGAATCTTCCACAGCTACTTCCACGGTTTCGCTGCGCGGTGTACTTACGATCCAGGCAATGTGACAGTGATCGTCGGCGAGTTGAATGTTGTTCAGCCGCAGCATCGCGCCCATTCGATAGTTAAGATCCGCCTGAGCCTCCGTATGCTGGACCGAACTGGCAAGCCGGGCTCCTTCAGCTTCTACCACCGCGAGTTGAGCGCGCGTCAGCAACATCAACGTCTGCGTGTCTCCGGCCACTTGGAACTGCGTCTCCAGTGCCTTTGCGTGTTGCCTCGTCGCTCCGAGTCTCTGCTCGCCGAATTCGACACCCTGCCAGGCCCGATCCAACTCGCGATACGCCGCGGCCAGTTCATGCGTGATTTCAACTTCCTGCTCGCGCAATATAGCTCGGGCCGCTGCAACTCGCAGCTGAAGATGTCGGATACGAGTATCTGCAAGCCTCGCTCCCAACGGCATCGCAAACTGGAATCCTAACTCCCAACCCGTATGATCGCCTTGAAACAAAGTTCGATAGGCGCTGTTGAATCCTTCGGCAGTCAGCCCATCGAAGTCTGTATCTCGAATCAAGTGATCACCAAAACCGTTGACACGATACGACGCGACGAGATCAAGACGCGGCTTCTTCAGACTCTCCGCCGCGGACAGTTGCAGTTCGAGCGATCGCACCTGCATCGACTGCCGTCGCAACTCGGCGCGACTGTCGAGGGCCGTAGCCACCGCGGCGTCCCAGTCTACGATCAATTCAGCCCCTATCGGCTTGCTCGTAGGCTGGATTACTACGGAGCCGTCGACCGTCAGCCCCATCAAACGCCGCAGCTGTGCCTCAATCGAGAGTACCGCATCGAGTGCATCATTTCGCTCGATCGTTGCACGAAATGCCATGGTCTTGATCTCAGATATCTCAGCCGTACCACCACCAGGCGCCTGCGCTGCGACACGCGATTTTATATTCCCCCGAGTTTTCTCGAGTACCACGAGGTCAGCGGACGCTCGGGTCAGAGCGTCATAGGACTGGTAGAGTTGCCAATACAATGTCTCAATTTCACGCAGCATCCTGGCAACACCAAGCTCAAAGTCTAGGAACGAGATATCTGTGTTGATCGCTGCGATCACGACGCCCTGCGAGACGCCGCTGACGCCAATTAAGTTTGATGAAACGGGACCTGCGGTATCGGTGTATTGAAATCCGGTGCCCGCCAACAAGGGTTGTCGGAATTCACCACGCAGTGATCCATTGAATACGGATGGAAAGAGTAGGTCTGTTCGGTTGCTCTCGTTGTAGTTCCAGTCGTGGACGAGAGCCAATTGACCGCCGCTTCGGAGATCCTTCCGGAGCTCCGCGGAGAATACGCCGGTTTCTTCCACGAGTGTTTTGCCGGGCTGTAGCCCGCCAGAAAGAAAGCGGTTGTTTTGCACTTGCTCGTTACGACCCCAGATTGAGCTCATCGCGAATTGCGTGTCAAAGTCTGCCAACGCAGCCTGCTCGCCACGCTGTCCGAGCAGAAATCCGGTGTCCTGGAGTACCACGGCAAACGCACACTAAGTCTTTTGTAGTCCAAGGACTCGGGCAAGATAATCGGTATTCCAACCT
>JAQBZB010000048.1 GCA_027622275.1 Planctomycetota bacterium
CGTCACCGCGATTGAAAATCACGCCAAACAATTCGCCTCACATCTCGATCGTGACCTGCGGAAAATAAGCTATCGGGTGGCGTAAGGCGGGACTTTCGAAAGACAAAGGATTGCAATTCACGCGGGCTGGGCGATAATCTTATTTAGTTTGCGGGTGTAACTCAGTTGGTAGAGTAGCAGCTTCCCAAGCTGCTTGTCGCCGGTTCGAATCCGGTCACCCGCTCTGGCGAACAGCCGTTGACTGTGAATGTCAGCGGCTGCTTTCTTTTGACGCCCAGCACGACTTACGGCGCGGGTATCGACAATCGCTCGACTGCTGGTTTTCCCATCGCCATGCCGGTATTCCGATGAACTCCCACGGGAGGGCAGGTATCCATATCTCGATTCGTCTCAGGGCGTTGTCGTCGATGGTAGAAATTAGCAAGTCCGACCTCACCGAACGCGACGTCTGTATGAAGTACATCCGCATGACGCCGACAACGGACCGGGCGACCCGGATGAATTGTTGAAGGAGCTTGAAGCCGTTCGTGAGAAAACGACGACGACATTGGATAAACTGAAGCGGGAATTGCAAGCCGCGTTGGGTGCGAGGGAAGTTGGTTGCGCAGGACGAGAACGACGAACTGGCGTCGGCGTTGGTCAAGTGAGCTGCCGAAGAACGGACTCGTCCGACAAATGGAAAGAACGTCTCAATCTCAACGGAGCTTCCACCTGTCGAGCCCGAGCATCAGTCATCGTGCAGTGAAAGAAACATAAGAAGTGCAGTGGGAATAAGACTCACGCGAAGGCGCTAAGGCGCGAAAAACTCAAAACTCATTCTCTTCCTTAGCGGCTTCGCGCCTTCGCGTGAGCTTCCTTCTCCCAGCCGAATCAAAGCGGATCGTCGCCAAGGTGGACCAACTGCTGGTGCATCTGGCGGTCAAACGTCCGTTCGCTTCTTGGTCTGCACCGTCATTTGGTCAACAACTTGGCGCATGCCGCTAACTTGATTTACAGCCCGGAGGATGGGGCGGCGTTGGATCTCGTTATGGAGGGTGCCCGTTAAAGTCAAGCATCCACTGCGGACGGAAGCCGTGATTTTCGTCTGCGTTCCTGAACGCAGAAGTTTTTTGTTAACGTCCCTGAGGAGAGTCTTGTCGGGAATCGCGTTGCCAAGTGCCATGGTAGTAGCTCCACCAAAAAAAAGCGTTCAGTGAAAGGAGAACATGCTGGACATCCCAGCAGAAACAGATTCGAGCACGCACGGACGGAGAGCCGTCGATGACGAGATCAGTGAAGTTGAAGCCAAGCTTTCCCGGAGAGCAGGCTGGAGGGAAAAGGTCGAGTGCCAACTCTCGCCCAGCAGTCAGATCCCACAATAAGTGGTCGAGAGCAAGATGCTCTTTAAGATCATCAACTAATGTAGCCGATCAGAGGTGCAAACGCCAAGAAAATAAGTTCGGCCCGTGGAAGAGGGACAGAATCCTCGACGGGCCTGGCTCGTTAATCCACGCTTTCTTAGAAACTGTGGACAAATTAATTCCTGGAAGGACGAATTGGGAGGGCGAGGCTCCCGCCGAGCCTTTCCCCGCATGGCGCGGCAGGAGCCTCGCCCTCCCGAACCTCGAATCGGGAAGTTGTTGATAATCACTTTCTTAGCGAGAAGCCCAAGGATGGCTCGACAGATCGTGCGGCTTGGTGAGGAAGAAGCGGATCGAGGTCCCTATTAAGTCCACGCTACGCCGCGGTCTCTTCCTCTTCGGTGCTCCAACGAGGTGTCGACTCCCACCACCAATTGCCGTCGTCGAACTTGGATTCGTCGTCGCGTTCACTGAAGATGTAGTCGACCTCTTCGTCTTCTCCCTCCGGCTCTTCGACAACGGCCACGATCTCTTCCTCTGCCTCCATCTCTTCCGCGGCAAACATCTCGTTCCAAACCTCGGCGGGAATCTCGTCTTCTTCCTCGGGCGGTACAAAGTCCAACAGCGCGTCCTTCTCCTTCACTTCGGTGAACTCGAGGCGAGGGATCTTCGTGCCCGGTTTGCCATGGGCCGGCAAGAGGCGGATATCGACCGCTGCCTTCACGAACATTTGCTTGATGTGCTCGTGGCAAGTGAAGAACAGCAGCTGACGTCCTTCCTTCGCAAAGTCGCACAACAACTCGACCGTCGCTTCGGCCCGCTGGGCGTCGAGATTGACCAGCACGTCGTCCAAGATCATGGGGATGTTCACGCCTCGTCGTCCGTAGGCCGCGACTAACGCGAGCCGCAAGCTCAAGAAGATGGCTTCGCGCGTGCCCCGACTGAGAACGTCCAGCGACATGGGTTGTCCCTGAACATTGTCGAGCCGCAACTCGTTCTCGCCGAGCGGCGTCCAGATCCGAGTGTACTTGCCGTCCGTGAGCCGGCTGAGGTAGATCGACGCTTCGCCGAGCGTTTCCGGTTGCCGTTCGGCTTCGTAGGTTTCGCGAATGTCTTCGAGCATCCGCAGCGTGACCGCCAGCGTTTGCCATTGCTTCGCACGCTTCTCGATCTTCTGATCGAGACAGCTCAGCTCAAACTTTGCCGCCGCCAGCCGGCTGTCTTCGGCCAGGGTCTTCATCTCCTGTTTGACTTCGCCGTGACGCTGGTGCAACTGCCCAAGCAACGCTTGCGAATCCTGCAACTTGGCGAGCAAGACATTCCAGCGGGATTCCAACTCGTCTGTCGTGTTCTCTTCGAGTTCACGTTCCACGTCGCGCGGCGAGCAATGCGTGCCGATGATGGCTTGAATCTGCTCGCTCAACGATTCACTGCGCGTCGTCAAGTCGGCGAGCTGTCGCAATTGTTCGGCGCGCTCGCGCAGGGCCTCTTCGTCCGTGACGCGAGCCTCCGCGAACAGGGCTTCCCGCGAGCGATGCAGCAGGCGCAGATGCTTCAAGCATCCGCTCAGCTCACGGCGGACTTCCTTCTCCGCCTTTTGCAGCTCACGACGCCGGTCAACCATCTCGCGCTGCCCGGACAGGGCCGTCGCAAGTTGGCTCAGCTGAACTTGCGGATCATCACTCACCGTGGCGAGGCCGATGTCGGCATTCAATTGTTGCAATCGCTCGACCAAGATCTCACGATCTTCTACCAGCTTTTCGATCCGCTCGCGCTGGGCATCCAAACGCTCTTGAATCTTCGACTTCTTCTCATGGTGCGAGCTGAGATGCTTGACGTTCGTCGGCGACAGCGACTCGGGGAGCCCAGCCGACCGCAATGCCCGCTTCCATCGCGACTTGGCTTCGCGCAGTTCTTCCTCAGCCCCCGAGGCGTAGCGTTTCGACTCGTGAGTGCGCCGTTCGGCTTGTTGTCGATCTTGCTGAAGCGGAACCTTCTCTTCCAGACTATTCAATTCGCGTTCAGCCGCCGTCAGCCGAGTTGTGAAAGTGCCGGTGCCCTTCGGCAGCTGTCGATCGACCTCATCGCGATCGACAATGGCGTCCTCGATCTCTCGCGTGAGTGACTCGCGGCGACGGAAGCACTCGTCCAACTCCTCTTGAGCCATCCGTTCGAGATTGGTCTTCCAGACGACTGCCATCACGCTGCAGAGCAGTCCCAGCAATCCGATGCCCCACCGATAGTCCCCGTCGAGAGACAGGACGGTCTCGCCGAAAAGACTGGCCAGAATCGCCGCCACGCTCACGGAAAAGATGATTCCGATGACGACGAACATCCGCACCCGCTGGAACTGTTGATCCAGCAACTCGTTGTTGCTTTGCTCCAAGCTGTCGTTTTGCGACTCGAGAGCATCAATGCGTTCGGCGAGTTGAATCCGACGTCGGAGCAGCTTCACCGTGTTGGCCGAGCGGTCGAGTGATTCCTCGAACGTCTCAGCACTGCGGCCGTTCAACTCGTGTTCGAGGTCGTCGAGCGCGTGTTCCTTCTCTTGACGGCTCTTCTTGTGATGCGTCCTCGCGATCTCTCGCTTTCGATATGCTTCTCGCAGCGAGTGAGCTGGCGCGAGCAGGTGCTGGAACGTCCGCTGCGACACGACGACGCCGTCGGCCAGCAAGACGGTTCCCTGCGTCGCCAGTTCCTCGTCGTGTTTCAACAGCGTCAACTCGGACGCTTCGATCTCTCGCTGAATCGTGCCGATCTCGCGATCGAGTGACACGAGCCAGGGGCCATGTTCACAGATTGCTTCGATTCGACTGGCGCGATCCCAGAGAGCTTTGTTGATGGGCTGAGCCGCCATCTCGCGCCGGAGTTCGAACCGCCGCTGCTTGATCGGCTTGATCTGTTCATTCTGAACGTCAATCGATTGGTTGACTTCGTCTAGCCGAGCGAGGCAGTCTTCTGGAAGCGGTTCGACGTGTCCGATGCGCGTGACTTGCCGTGTCAGGTCCGCTCGCTTCTTCCACTTCTCGCGTACCTGAATCGAGATCTCGACGGTTCGAGCGTCGAATTCCGACGTCGCGATCCGCTTTTCGAGACCATCAATCTCTTCGACGAGAAGTCTCTGTTGGTGAGCGAGGTCCGACCAGCGGCGCGTCTGTTGGGCGAGGCCGCCAATTTCGGCGTGCAGCCGATGTCGCTTGGCCAGCAAGCGGGCGAGTTCCGAATCGGCGTTGGTATCGCCCTCCCAAATGCGGAGCCGCTCGGATTGCAAGTGGCGCATGACTTCCACTAACGACACACGATCGACGCCGCTGGCCAGATCGTAAAGCTGTTCGGCAGCCTGCGTGTCATTTAACGTCGCCAGTTCTTGCAACTCGCGGATGCCGACGGCGAACACGTTGTTGAAAATCGTTTCATCGATTCCCGACAGCAGCGAGCCAAGCAAGTGCTGACCGTGTCGGCTGCCGTTATCCGCGAGAACGACCGCACGCCCGACGTGCCCTAGCTCGTCCTCTTCCAGGCGCCGCTCGACCGTGAATTCACCACTGTGATTCTGAACTCGGAGCGTTCCACCGGGAACGCCGCCGAACACGGGGGGCAAGTACAGATGTCGGCGTTCCTCGGAGAAGCCGTACAACGCCGTACGAACGAACTGCATGAGCGTCGTCTTGCCGGCCTCGTTCGGCCCGTAAAACAACGTGATCTCGGGCGACAGCCCGTCCGCGGACATCGTGTTCCAAACGCCAAAGCCGTCGATCTGAATATCCGTAATTCTCACGCCACGTTCCTCTCAGCTTTGGATCCTAGCGACGGTTGGCTATTCGTCGGCAACCCGGATTCGTGCGGCAAGCTGTCATCGCCACGCAACAAATCGAGCCCCAACATGGCCGCTTCACGCAACACGTAGTCACGTTCAAACACGTCCGTCAGCCACGTCTCCGAACTGACTTGCCGCGGCAACGCTTCCTCTCCCAGGAGGCTTCGCACCTCGATCGGCTTCTCGTCTTCTTCTTGATAGCCACGGACGACTTGCATGTAGTCGCCCAGGATGGAGTCTTCCTCACACCACTCAGCCCGTAACGCGTGTGGCGGTTCGAGATCGAGGCCGATCGACCAGATCGCCGGCGTGCCATAACCGAATTCACGTTGCAGCCAATCCAGCGTCTCGGCACGTTGACACGAGCGGACAAACACACTGTCAAAGCGCCCGATTCCAGTGAGACTCCAGGTTACTAATGCCGGACGATCGTGCTCGGACAGACTGCGGAGCCGCGAACGCAATTGGTTCTGGACTTCGCCGCGAGCGTTTCCGGCGACGACTTCAATGTTCTCGCGATACCAGCGAATGGCATCCGTCTCGATCATCCGCAACCGCGTTTCGCCATCCGCGGCAACGCTGACCAAAGTACATCCGTGCGGTCCCGTGTCGCGTGGCGTAAAGCCTTGTGGACTGCCGGGGCAATGGGCGGTGACGATACCTTTGAATGGCGAGTCGGGCACATCGGCCCCGCCGGCGGCCCAATACTCGAGTCCCTGCCGCGGCTCGTTGAACAGGTCGCTCTTGCCGTGCAGCACGGCAATTTGATAGCCGCCAACGGCCAGGCTGAGGAACTCGCCGGCGTGCAGCGACCGCTGAGGATTCCAACTCCGGCCGAGCAGATCGGCGATCGCATGCTCACCGCGATAGTGAGTCAGTTGCTCGACCTTTTCCGAGGCAAAGATCCGCACGTTGGCGGGCCAATCGATGTTGCGAATGCAATCATCCTTCAGATCGTCTTCGCTCGCCGCCCAATAAACCGAGATGCCGCGAGTGCCGAGTTTCTCGAATTGCTTTCGTAAGAACGCGACTGCCCGGGGGCCGGCGCGGGTGGGATCGAAGAGATCGCCGCTCAGGACAACAAAATCAACTTCTTCGCGAATTGCCGTTTGCAGAACTCGTTCGGCGGCATCGAACGGAGCGTTCACGAGCGACTCGATCATGTGCTCCGGCGGATCGGAGAATCCAGCGAGCGTTCGCTCCAGATGAAAACTCCCGGCGTGCAAGAACCGGAAAGACTGGCCTGACATGAGCACCTCCCTGCGCTCGGGTTTTACTTGGCTTCCATGCCTAAACCGTGTACCAAGAGCGGGTAGTTCAGGCGCGCCGGCGGCAGTTTAACAAGCTGCGGCAAATCAGACTAGTTTGATTCAATCGCCGTGCTAGCACGGTGGTGGCGGCCAAAGTAATGCGACCCGTTGAAATAATTCCGTGTCACCCAACAGCATATTGACGCGAGAGCGATCGGATCGCCATGCCTTGTGCGCAACGCGGGGTTTCGTTGGTAGAATGTTTGGCAATTCAGCGCCAACCGCCTCGTACTTCACCCGATCATCCGGGCAAACTATCACCGAACATGGAGGTATCCATCAATGTCGCCCATCGTCAGTCAATTGTGGAAGGTCTTGGAGTCGCTCGGTGAGTCGTCGCGGTTCTGCGCGGCCGGCAGTCTCACGCCCATATTGCCGGGCTTGGAAGTCGAGGGCATCGGCAATGTCGGTGTGCCGGTCTCCGCGAACGACGCTCGGCGGATCATCGAACAGGCGTCGCAGGCTCCGTTCGGACGCGGCGAGGAGACGATCGTGGATACCGGCGTGCGGCGAGTTTGGCAGCTCGAGCCGCGGCAATTCACGTTGCACAACGCAGCGTGGGAAGCTTATATGGACGGCATCGTCGAGACCGTGCGCGAGGAATTCGGCATCGCGAAGAAAGTCCGGCATGAACTTTACAAGCTGCTGGTCTACGAGCCGGGCAGCTTCTTCGCGCCGCATCGCGATACCGAGAAGACGCCAGGCATGTTCGCCACGCTGGTTGTGTGTTTGCCTTCGCGGCATGAGGGCGGGACGCTGATCGTGACGCATGACGGCGAAACGAAGCGGATTGATTTCGGCGGCGACGCGTCTGAGTTCAACATTCAGTACGCCGCCTTCTATGCCGATTGCCAACACCAGATCACACCGGTCACGTCCGGCCAACGCGTGTGTCTGGTCTACAACTTGGCCATCGCGCGACAGAAGAAGCAACCATCCGCGCCGGTGAACAGTCAGGCCGTGGACGCAGTCGCGGAATTGCTGCCGCAGTTCTTCGCGGACGAATCACGCGACAAGATCGTCATTCCCTTCAAGCACCAATACACCGAGGCGGCGCTCGATCCGCGCGAACTCAAGGGGGCTGATCGCGCGTGCATGGCCGTGCTCACACGAGCGGCGGGACAACTCGGGTATCAGGCGTTTGTCGCGCTGTTGACTCACTTTCAATCCGGCAGCCCGGACTACGGGACGATCAGTTATTCACGGTCGCGGCATCGTTATCGCCGCTTCGATGGCGGCATGGACGATGACATCTCGGGCGAGAATCCGGACGCCGAGTTCGAAGAGGTGTACGAGGAAGAGCGATCACTGGACCACTGGATCGATCCGCAAGGCCGCCAACAACCATTCGGGAGTCTGAACATCGAGGAAGACGAACTGCTGAGCAACGAGTGTGAGACGAGCCGATCCTACAAGCAGGAAATCAGCGAGGCGACTGGCAACGAAGGTGCCACGATGGAACGCTGGTATCGCCAGGCGGTCGTGGTCATTTGGCCGCGCGACCGGCACTTCCGCATCTTGGCAGGCGAGGGACCGGCGCACGCTGTACCGGCTTTGGAAGAGCTGGTGGCGGCAGCGACCGATCCGAGCAAAGATAAAGCCTGCCGGGCGTTCGCGACCGAGATCATCGACCGCTGGATGCAGCCGAAGCGGCGAACGACTTGGTATAACTCAGGGTCTGGGAATTGTGCCACATCCAGTCGTGCGTCGAAGCCGACGTCAATATCGACGCAAATGCTCACACTGCTCGACAAGATCGATGCTGCCGACTTATCCGCCCGGTTCGTCCGCGACATTTTGCCGACCGTATGCGACGGGAGCGAGGGACCGATTCTGAGCCACCTCGGCAAGCGTTTCGGTTGGCAATCGTTGGCCGAGCCGTTGAAGCACTTCTTCGCACAACAGAAGCCAACCGCGGCGTCTTCGAAGCTCGCGACGCCGGTGACGATCTTCGAAGGATTATGTTGCCGCCCGCCGGACTTGTCCGACGAGCGCCGCGCGGTCTGCATCTCGCTAGCCGATGAACTGGAGCGAGTCATCGAGCGCTGGGACGCACACGACGATCCATACAAGCATCGGCGGGAAACTCGAACCGGCATCGTCGAGTCGGTCTTCCTTGCATTCACTGCTTTGGAGGAAATCGATCGGCTCGCACAACTCGTGGCGTATGTTCTGGGGAAGCCGAATCGTTACGACCTGCACACCGTGCTGATTCCCGCCGTAAAGACGATTCACGCCGTGCTGGCTCCCGATTCGCCGGGACGCAACAGCGTCGACCAGTTGCTGCATCACTGCCTCGCCGAATTGCGGAACTTGACGGCCACACCGATCGAGCCGCCCGCCGACTGGACGCGCGACGCGAAGATTGACTGCAAGTGCGTCGACTGCAAGGAGCTGGCAAACTTCTTGCGTGACCCAACCGAGCAAGTTCACCGGTTTCCGCGCCGCAAGGAATTGCGACAGCACCTGCACCGGCAAATTGACGGCCTCCGACTGGATGTCGCACACGTCACGGTTCGAAAGGGCTCACCGCAAACACTGGTCTGCACCAAAACCCAGGCGAACTATGAACGGCAGCTCGCCCAGTTCAAAGTAGATACGAGACTCTTTAACGAACTGGAAGTCCTGGCGAACTCGGAAGCCGCGCCAGTCGATGCGCCATCCGGTCGGCGTCGCGCCAAGGCGAAGAAGACCGCGTCCAAAGATCCGCTGGCGAAGTAACGGCGGAACTTGTAAACGTGATCGCAGAACTAAGCGGCCCGATACCCTGAGGCCCTGATTGGAAAACGCAACCGTATCGAATGGCTTTAGATATCGCTTTAAACGACGGCGATTGGTTGCAACATTCGATTGCGCATGTTGCGAAGATAGCCGTTCACCTCTGGATCGGCGACGGGGGGTACCTGCTCGACGGCAAAACGAAACAGTTTCTCGATTGAGGAACGAAGATCCGGTGGAAGCCTCGATGGGTCGATCGAGAAGGTCACTTCCCGGCTCAGTTCACACAGCCGGCGAAGTGTGGGCTTCAGATCCTGATTGACGTCCTTCGCATTTTGCGATTCGGCGAGCTTAGCTAATTGCGCCATGTCCAACTCGTCGATGATATCTAATAGAACAAAGACACCGGACGCATAGTCGTCCAAATATCCACGGAACAGATATCCGGCATCCAAGATGGAAATGTCTGCCTCCAACGGCTGAAAGACTCTCGCCATCAATTGCTTTAGTGCTGCGCGACGAGCGTGTGGACTTAGCTGTTGGGTCATGACCTGCAAACTCCTAGTTCATTGGTCGATTATACACACGGATTCAGTCTGTAACAGGATATTGACGGGTGACGTCGAACTCGCCACGTACGATCCAACGGGCTACTTCTTGCATCGCACCGCCAGCCAACTCGAACCGGCCCGCCATTTCGTCTGCCGTGACATGAACTCCGTTCTTGTCAACAAGCATCGCGCGAAACATTTGAAGCAGTTCTTCAGTTTGTTGGGTCGTGCCACCGTCAGGGCCGGCTTCCAGCATTGAAGATCCGTTCGGAACTGCACAGGTGAACGGATCATCTCGGCCAGGATCGCGACCCTCGGTAAGAATCGAACGGCAACGATACTTGAGCCGCGCCAGTTGCTCCGCAAGAATTGAGTATTCGCGCAGATTCGCTGATTCGGGTGAAGAAACTGTGAACGTTCGGTACTTTTCTTCGAAGGCATATTCATCTGCAGCGAGCCACCTAAGAACCGTGACAATTCCACGTTCGTCGTGATCACTTTCTTTCGCTGCCTCGTCTCCGCGATGATACAAACGCGTCGTAAGCCAACTAATTAGTTCGCTGAAACCGCACCTTGCCTGATACGCAGAACTCGCCTCCGATTCGTAAGTCGCAGCTGCGATAGCTGCCGCACCCATCGTGCGTAACTCGTCGTGTCGATCATTATGATATCTACTTGCGACCGACTTCTGTGCATGACTCGAATTCGGTGCTTGTGATATCGACGCTTCTGAGGCCGGTGCATCTTCACTTCCCTGCCACGAATCAGTTATCCGCACTGCCATAACATCATAGTCATCCAATTGCCCATCACGAACGGCAAGCTTTAGCTGTTCGGCCTGTTCCGGTGTTAGGGCGACAGTTAATCGAACACTTCCAGGACGCTGCGCAGTCACCGTGATTTTTCCAGCGATGTCCAGTATCTCACCAATGGCTTTTAGAAGCCGATTCTGTTCAGAATCGCTATATGACGAAAATTCCGATTAATCGTAATCTCGACTGGCACTACTTCAGTTGCGACCGCAAGTCCCCCGCCCGGATCGCCAGACGGCGCACAGGATATAAGGGCTTCCGAATCTTCGAACTTCGGGTGTCCGTTCGGAAGTCTTGGACACTCGCCGTTAACCCTCAAGTGCGCGAGCAATCGCTCGTAATGAAATTGTGCTGTATCTGGGTTCGTCAAATCTATCATGCTCAATCTGCGAACGGCCAATCGTATCTCATCTAGCGGCGTTTGTTCTAACATTAAGGGTATGATCCTTCGATCTCGCGAATCGGGATCAGTATACATTGCGCACGCGGCCTCCAAGGCCACCCATCTACTTCTTACCGCAGCAGGAGTGAGGACCAAGACGACATGGCGGCTGTCCTGAATCCCCCGCTCAATGCCCTCACCAATATCTTCACCGGGCTCAATACAATCTTCGTCAAAAAACACTTGGAGGCCGCATGCTCGCCATTGATGGACCATCTGTTTCACCTGCAGTCTATGTGCCTTGTTGTGGCTCACAAACACATCCCACAAAAAGCTCTCGCTCATAGCCACAGTGAACCCCCTTGCTAGATTCTCGCTAAATGGGCTGTAGGAATAACCTACTCAAGCCGATTGTAACCGATTTACGATTGGTTTGAACAGCTTCTTGTTTCTATCTATTTCGGAAGAGCAAACGGCTGCGAGGGCATGCCTACGCAGGGACAATTCCAGCATGTGGCTCGCCCATTAGTTCCGAAGGACGTAGGACTGGCATTAGCACCTGTCTGGCCAACTCCAAACTATTACAATACAGCGGCCAAGTGTCGTTCGACTAGCACCGCACCACCAGCAAGCAAACTCGCTCTTGGCGTTTTAATCTAACAACCGTCGGCTCCAGAACCACTTATCGATCTCATGCTGCTCGCACTCCTCGCCTTCCTGCCGATCATTGTGGTCGGATTATTCTTGGTGGTGTTGCGTTGGCCGGCGAGCCGGGCGATGCCGCTGTCGTATGTGACCGCGGCGCTGCTGGCGCTGTTGGTGTGGCGCGTGCCGGTCGTGCAAGTGGCGGCTGCTTCGGTGCATGGGTTGATCGTTGCTGCGTCGCTGCTGTACATCATCTTCGGCGCGATTCTGCTTCTGAATACGTTGCAGGAGAGTGGTGCGCTCGGCGTTATCCGCCGCGGCTTCACGGATATTTCGCCGGACCGCCGGATTCAAGTGATCATTATCGCGTGGCTGTTCGGCTCGTTCATCGAAGGCTCGGCGGGATTTGGGACTCCGGCGGCCGTCGCGGTCCCATTGTTGGTCGGTCTCGGCTTCCCGGCGATGTGCGCGGTGGTTGCGGGCATGGTGATTCAGAGTACCCCCGTCTCCTTCGGCGCACTCGGCACGCCGATTCTAGTTGGCGTCAAGAATGGGCTGGCCGGCGATGCCCAAGTTGAAGCGTACGCTCGCGAAGCAGGCTACGTAGTCGCAAACGGCGATATCGCGTGGTACGAGTTTCTTTCGATGATCGCATTCAAGGTGGCGCTGCTGCACGCCGTTGTCGGTTTGCTGATCCCGCTCTTCGTGGTCATGCTAATGACTCGTTTCTTCGGGCCGAATCGATCTGCCGCCGAGGGGCTCCGCGTCTGGAAGTTCGCGTTATTGGCGTCGCTCTCGATGACCGTGCCTTACCTCTTGGTGGCGCGCTTCCTGGGGCCGGAGTTTCCGTCGTTGATCGGCGGACTCGTTGGGCTAGGAATTATGATCATCTGTGCGCGAGCCGGATGGTTCGTGCCCAAGGGCAAACCTTGGGACTTCGATGCCAAAGACAAATGGGACTCCGAATGGAACGGCACGCTTTCGCTGGATGACTCGATGCGCGAGCCTAGCCAGATGAGTATTTTTCGAGCGTGGGTTCCTTACGTCCTGGTTGCGGCGCTGCTCGTGATCACGCGAGTGGAACAGCTGGGTGTCAAGTCGTTGCTGCGAGCGCCCCATGTCACCGTGGCGATCACATGGCTCAGCCAGGACGCCGAAAACAGCGTCTTCAAGCCGCCAGCCAGTTGGGCGGAACGTGACTCTTCGGAGCTGCCGAAGATCGCGACGCAGGAGTATCCGCTCTTCCTGCCGGGAACTGTTTTCATCGTCGTGTCGCTCCTGACCTGCGGGTTGCACCGCATGAAGCCCGGCGACTTCGGCGTGGCCTGGAAGCGGTCTGCCAGGACGATGCTCGCGGCTTCCGTCGCACTCATCTTCACCGTGCCGATGGTGCAGGTGTTTATCAACACGGCGGGAGGAGCCGCCGGATTTGAGAAGATGCCGATCGTGTTGGCGGAGGGCGTCGCGTCGCTCACCGGTTCGGCGTGGCCGTTCTTCTCGCCGTTCATTGGCGGATTTGGAGCTTTCGTCGCGGGCAGCAACACGGTGAGCAACATGATGTTCGCGTTGTTCCAATTTGGCGTCGGCCAGCGGATTGGCGTCGATCCGACGTGGGTTGTGGCTTTGCAAGCGGTCGGCGGCGCCGCGGGCAACACGATCTGTGTCCACAACGTCGTCGCCGCCGCGGCCGTCGTCGGCTTGATAGGCAAGGAAGGCGCCATCATCCGCAAGACACTCCCCGTGTTCTGCTACTATGCCCTTGTCGCTGGAATGCTTGGCAGTTTGATCGTTTGGAATCTGCCGTGAGGCGAGCCGTTACCCGAAGTTGGGCTAAGCCTGTTTTGGGTTTATTCTTCTCAACATGACGGCTTCCATTCACACCACACGCTACCGGTTCTTGCGAGACGTCCTGACCGAGGCAAGGAAGTCGCAAGGCCTTTCACAAGAATCACTCGCCGACAAACTGGGCCGAGTGCAAACATTCGTGAGCAAGTATGAACGTGGTGAACGACGGCTCGACGTTGTCGAATTGCTGGACGTGGCCGAGGCGTTGAATCTCGACGCAACGAAGTTGATCCGGCAACTGATGAACATGGACGGGCAATGAAGATCGTCCATGTTGAAACGCTCCTATCGAAGGGAAGTTTCTCGCGATCGCGCGAATGGAAACGCATCCGAAGTGGATTGCACGCGGCGGTGCGCGCCGTTGATTGGCCACCCGGAAGCGGAATGTTCACGATCTACCCGCAAAGCGGCAAGCGGCACGGTGAGGGAAACGGAGTGAAGCCGATTAAGAACGAGTGCCTCGTGCGACTGTGCGAACAGGGCTGGCAGTCGGAGGTCTCGTTGGACATCCTCGGCAGCGCGAATCCGGGCGATCTAGACGCTGTATTCAACGCGAAAGCCGGTGTGGTGGCGATGGAATGGGAAACCGGCAATATCTCGTCGAGTCATCGCGCATTGAACAAACTAGCGATTGGGTTGATGCGGGGCTCACTTGTTGCCGCGACGCTGGTGGTCCCATCGCGCAAGCTCTACAAGTGGCTGACAGACCGAATTGGCAACTTCCAAGAACTGCACCCTTACTTGGATTTGTGGAAATCGATTCCCTGCGAGAACGGTGTCTTCGAGATCGTGGTGATCGAGCAAGACGCGGAGAGTCTCGACGTTCCGCGCATCCCCAAGGGAACCGATGGCCGCGCGCGCCGTTAATCTTCGATGAAGTCGTCGTTGCGATGCGAACGGATGTCGTCCCGCTCTAGGCGGTCCACGATGACGTCGGCAAAGTCGAGTTCGATGCCGAGCCAATGCCGTCTGCGTGACTCGCATACGGCGAAAGTTGTTCCACTTCCACCAAATGGGTCAATGACCAAGTCACCCGGAACGGTCGACATTTCGACGACGCGGTCCAGCAACTTCGTCGACAGGGCGTTCGCCTTTCGGTCGCCCGACTTGAACTTCCGATGCCGAACCGGGGGAATATCCGTCCAGACGTCTTTGAGATTCACACCGTTCGGATTCATGGCTTGTCGATGGCCGCCATAATCTTTCAGCTCCTTGCCACAGTGCCTGCAGAGAGCGATCGGAGTTCGAATTTTTCGAAACGTCTTCGGCTTTCCCTTGCTGTAGTAAAGCAAACTGTAGTGGCTCGGATGCAGACGACCTGGAATCGGGAGACATGCGCTCAGTTCCACAGCAATCCAGTGACGGAATTCTAAACCTTGTGTTCCGAGAAACGCCCCGATGGGAATGTTCCACTTGGGTAGGTTGTAGACAAAGAAACTACCGCCCGGTTTGAGAATCCGAACACACTCTGACAGCCATTGATAGCACCATTCGAGGTAATCCGGGCGCAAGTCATTCGTGCGCTCACCATACTCCTTCCCGAGATTGAAAGGTGGATCGGCAAAGACCGTGTCGACGACTTCGTCCCGGATCATCGGCAAGACATCCATACAATCGCCGGACCACAGGGCACCGAGACTCGTGCGATAGATTGGCTCGTCCGCATCGGGCACGAGCACGCCTGAGACATCAAATTGGCCCGAATCTAAACGCAGTCGCGTTTGATTTCTTGACTCTCGTGTACTAGGCATATCAACTCCCCTACCCGCGTAACCCAAGTTGGGTTACATATTACCGCGTAAGACAGACGCTCGTCAATACCTCGGAACTCGGCACGATGTTGCGTCGCCCGCCGCGACAGGTACGCTTTGTGGTTACGCATTCGTCACCCCGTTCACACATCATCGAGAAATCCTAATGCAACGCCAAGTCTATTTATCAGGTCAGATGGTTGCCGAGGCAGACGCGAAGATCTCGATCTTTGACAGCGCTGTCTTGCTCGGCGACACCGTTACCGAATCGACGCGAACGTTCGGGCATACCCCGTTCAAGTTGGAGCAGCATGTCGCACGTCTGTATAAGTCGCTGAAGGTCGCTCGCATTGATGCCGGCATGAATGCGGACGAAATGTTGAAAGTGACGCTACGCATGCTGGAAGCGAATTTGCCGACATATCGCGACGAAGAGGATTGTTGGATCGTCCATAATATCTCGCGTGGCTTGTCGATTCCGGGGCCTGATCCGACCGTGCAACGAAGCTCCGCGACCGTGATGATCTACACGCAACCGATGGACCTGCGTGGCTGGGCCAAGTTCTATACCGAGGGGTGCCACGCGGTCACGCCGATGAGCCGCATCATCCCGTCACAGTCGTTGGACGCGCGGATCAAGAATCGCAGCCGCATGGCGTATACGCTTGCCGAGATCGAAGTGAAGCTGGTTGATCCGGAAGCACAGAGTGTGATTCTCGACATCCACGGCAACGTGGCCGAGAACAAAGGGGGTAACATTTTCATTGTGTCCAGCGGCGTTTTGAAGACGCCACGTCCGACGAACTGCCTCGCCGGGATCAGTCGCGAAACCGTCATGCAACTCGCTCGTGATCTAGACATCTGCGTCGAAGAGACAGAGCTTCAGCCGTACGATTTGTACACCGCCGACGAGGTCTTCTTTACCAGCACGCCTTATTGCATCATGCCGGCGACAAAGTTCAACGGGTTGCCGGTTGGCGATGGCCAAGTTGGACCCATCACCCAACAGCTACTCGCGGCGTGGAGCAAGTTGGTTGGGATGGATATTGTCAAACAGGCAATGAAGCAACTGAAAGGGAACGACCGATGAGCAACGCTGTAAATCATCCGTTGAACCGCAAGTTGCGAATGGCGCTGGTGGGAGGCGGCGGTGCCGCGTTTATCGGTCGTGTGCATGCGACAGCGGCCCAGTTGGACAGTCGGGCCGAGTTGGTGGCTGGAGTGTTGTCGTCCGATCCGGCGAAGTCGCGTGCGGCGGCACCTTCGTTCGGCATCGGGGAAGATCGAGCGTATGGATCGGTCCGCGAGATGATCGACGCCGAGTTGGCACTGCCCGTTGACCGGCGTATTGACTTTGTCAGCATCGCGACACCGAACTTCACCCACTTCGAAATCGCCAAGGCCGCACTTGAAGCCGGTTTCGACGTGCTGTGTGACAAGCCGATGACGACCAGCGTGTCGGATGCCGATGAACTGGTGCGGATCGTCGAGCGGACGGGGGCCGTCTTCGGACTGACACACAACTACACCGGCTATCCAATGATCCGCCAGGCCCGCGAGATGGTGGCGAGCGGGGAACTTGGCAAGATTCAAGCGATTCGCGCCAACTACATGCAGGGTTGGTTGTGCGGGATGAAGCCGGAACCGAATCCTGCCCGCGGTGGTTGGAAGACCGATCCGGCAAAGGCGGGATCGGGATCGCTCGGCGATGTCGGAACTCACGCGTTCAACTTGATTGGCTATGTGACGGGGCTGAAGGCGACAGAAGTTTCGGCAAACATGCGGATCTTTCATCCCGAGCGGCAGCTGGATGATTATGGTCACGCCGTCGTCGCGTTTGGCGAAAGCCAACTGGGCATGATCACTTTCAGCCAGATCACCCACGGCCGGCTGAACGATCTGACGCTCGAAGTTGACGGCACGAAAGCGTCTTTGACGTGGCGACAGGAAGATCCCAACGAGTTGATCGTGCGGCGAACCTGGCAAGCGACTCAGGTTTACGAGCGACAACCGGTCGCTGCCTACATCAACGATTCCTGCCGAGCTGCTTGTCGCATTCCCGGCGGTCACCCCGAGGGATTCTTCGAGGCGTTTGCCAATGTTTACAACGCCGCTTTCGAGGACATGATTCTGCGAGCGACAGGCGGCGCGCGAAGCGAAACGACTCGTTATCCAAACGTGCGCGACGGTGCGGCAGGTGTGCGATTTGTCGAAGCTTGCCAAGCGAGTAGCAGTGAAAGAGGAAGCTGGAAGTCGTTGAACGAGCGGGCTTAACGTCGACACAACGAGGGTTGACGACACGCGATTCGGCCATTAAAATCCGTCCCAAGTTGAACGATGGCATAGGTTTGTGCAATCACAAGCCGGCTGATTCAAAATCAAAGAAGCGGAGCCGCTGATGGCAGATTCTGCATCCAAAGAGGGTGACGTCTTCGACGAAGACCGCTTGTGTCGTCTGATCGCAATGATGAAGGAGCACGACCTCTGTGAAGTCGATCTCCAGGAAGACACGCAGCGGATTCGGCTGCGTCGCAACACGGAGCCGGCGGCTCCTGTCTACGCGGCACCGCCCGTCGCATCGGCACCGCCCGCGGCAGCTGCGAGTGCCGGCGATGGCGACAATATCGTTGTGATCAAGAGCCCGATGGTGGGGACGTTCTATACGAAACCGAATCCGAAATCGCCCCCCTTTGTCAAAGTCGGCGATCATGTCGATCCGGACAAGACGATTTGCATTATCGAAGCGATGAAGGTCTTCAACGAGATCCCGGCGGAAGTTTCTGGCCGAGTCGTTGCCGTACTCATGCAAGACAGTGAGCCGGTCGAGTTTGGAAAGCCACTCTTCAAGGTCGACACAAAAGGATGAGAAGTGTCTAGGGTCTAGGGTCCAGAGTCGAGAGCCAGTCAAAAAAGCTCTTGTCACTCAGTTCTGGCTCTTGACTCTCGACTCTCCACTCTCGACTCCCCATGTACAAACGCATTCTGATTGCTAATCGCGGCGAGATTGCACTTCGAGTCATCCGCGCGTGTCGCGAGATGGGCATCGAAACGGTTGCCATCTTCAGCGAGGGGGATCGCGGCAGCGCCTATCTCGACTTGGCCGACGAAGCGTACTGCGTCGGTCCGGCCAAATCGGCGCTGAGCTATCTCAAGATCGATCAGGTCATCAGCGCCGCCGAAGTTGGCAACGTCGAAGCGATACATCCCGGCTATGGATTCTTGGCCGAGAACGCGCACTTCAACGAGGTCTGTCGCAGCTGTAAGATCGACTTCATCGGGCCGTCACCTGAAGCGATGGAGAAGCTCGGAGACAAGAACTCGGCTCGAGCGATCGCTCGCGAAGCGAATGTTCCGGTCGTCCCAGGCAGCGACGGATTGCTGACCGATGAAAGCGATGCGGTTCGCGTCGCAAATGAGATTGGCTTCCCCGTACTGATCAAGGCCACGGCCGGGGGCGGCGGCAAGGGCATGCGAGTCGCAGCCAATGAGTTGGTGCTGAAGTCTGCGATTCAGCAGGCCCAGACCGAGGCACAGGCGGCGTTCGGCAATGCCGGCGTTTACCTTGAAAAGTACGTCGAGCGGCCTCGTCACGTGGAAGTACAAATCGTCGCCGATCATCATGGCAACGTGGTGCATCTTTGGGAGCGTGAATGTTCGACGCAGCGCCGGCATCAAAAACTGATCGAAGAGAGTCCCGCGCCGAATCTGCCGCTAGAGACTCGCGAAGCGATGTGCGAAGCAGCAGTGCGGCTGATTAGGAATTGCGAGTATACGAATGCGGGCACGGTCGAGTTCATCGTCGATCAGCAAAACAACTTCTACTTCATCGAAGTGAACGCTCGAATTCAGGTCGAGCATCCGGTCTCGGAAATGGTCACCGGGATCGACCTGATTCAAACACAGATCGCCATTGCCGCGGGGCAACCGCTCCCCTTTACCCAAGCCGACGTCGTCCAACGTGGTGCGGCAATCGAGTGTCGCATCAACGCCGAGAATCCGGATCGCAACTTCCAGCCCAGTCCCGGCAAGATCGAGCAGATGTTCGTGCCCGGCGGGCTGGGCGTTCGCTTCGATTCACATGCCCATCAAGGCTACATCGTGCCACCGCACTACGACTCGCTGATCGGCAAGCTGATCGTCCATCAGCCAACCCGCGCCAAGGCCATCGCCTGTATGTTGCGAGCGCTGGATGAACTACGCATCGAAGGGATCGCGACAACCGCTTCCTTCCACAAGAAGGTTCTTCAACACGCCGAGTTTGTCGAAGGTCGAGTCGACACGAGCTTCGTCGAGCGGGTCTTTCTGAGCAAGTAGCGCCGGGCCGTCACCGAGGACTGCCCCCGCGCATGTTGATCCGTGCGAGTTGCCCCTATGCCAGCGCTTCCGCAATCACCTGTCCGTCGACCAACGGCAGCGGACGACCGGCGCGATCGACGATCGTCAATTGCGGGTCGATGCCGAGCAGATGGTACATCGTGGCGAGCAAATCCTTCGGGCTGATCGGGCGATCGGCCACGTCCGAGCCATGCTTGTCAGAGGCTCCCACGATGTGGCCCCGCTTCACGCCGGCTCCGGCGATCAACGACGTGTAGACTCGCGACCAGTGATCGCGGCCACCACCTTTCTGCGAGTTGAGCTTCGGCGTTCGACCGTGTTCACTGGTGCAAACGACGAGCGTCTCGTCGAGCAAGCCGCGTTGATCGAGATCGGTGATCAGCCCGTACCACCCCCTGTCAAATCCGGGACAGAGTTCGTTCTTCATTCGCGGGTAATGGTTCCAGTGCGTGTCCCAGCCAGTGCCCGCCAAACCATACTCGTCCCAGAAGACGGTTGCCACACGCGTGCCGGCTTCGGTCAGCCGCCGCGCGGCGAGGCATGCTTGGCCGAACAAAGTTGCTCCGTACAAGTCACGCGTCGATGGCGGCTCGCGGCGGATGTCCAACGCGCTGGCCAATTGATCGGATTCGAGAATTGCAAGCGCGGATGCCTGGTGACGTGTCAGCTCCCTGCCTGCCATCGAATCGACAAGCTGCGGGACGGCGTCGTTGAGCTGGGTGAGGAGGGACTTGCGGCGATTGAGTCGATCGAGTGTGACATCGCCCTCGGTTCGCGTCGCGTCAGGCAAGAAGAACCGGCAATCATCGGCAACGCCCATGTAGGGATCATTGTCGGTGTAGACCATGTCACGCAGTGTCTTCTCGTGACCTTTCGTCGCGGTCCCGGAAAAATCAGTCCACAGCGGATCATACTGGCTGCCGAGAAACGCGCCATAGGGGCCGGCCCGCGGAACTTCGCCTTCGCGCTGGCTGCTGAATCGGAATGGTAAGGCGATGTTTTTCGGAATCGCTGACGGACGATCGCGGCCTTGACTCTCGACGTACTCGACCACCGAGCCGAAGAACGGCCAGTGCCGCGAATCCCGTGGACTCAATTCCATCGCGACTTCGATCGAAGGGATTCCGGTCAACGCATACGCGACGCCATGAATCGGATGTGGATGCGTGAGCGAACGCAGTACGGTAACCCGGTCCATCACCTTGGCATGGTTCGGCAGCAACTCGCAGACGTCGCAACCGGGCAGCGACGACGGAATGCCATTTAGCTCGCCGCGGATTTCCACCGGCGCAGCCGGCTTCATATCGGCCCATTCAAGCTGACTGGGCGCGCCGTAAAGGTGGATCAGGATTACGGATTTGGCTTTGCCGAAGGAAGCGCCGTGCCGGGATGAGGCGGCAGAAGCTTCGCGAAGCCTGAACAAGTCCGACAGCCCAAGTCCCGCCAATCCCAAACCGCCAACGCGCAGCATATCCCGGCGCGTGAAGCCCCCGCAGAGTTGTTTCGACGATCCGAGAATCCGCAGCATAGTTTCTCCTTTGCGGTGCCGCGCGATCGACCTCCCGAACGCGCCAATCTTCCAAAAGATTTCAACAGGAGAGAACAGAGTCAGGAGCTTTGCCGTGCTCTCGGTTCTCGCCCGTTCAGTTTCTTCCGTCCCCAGATTATCTTGTTTTGTACCATGTGGGTAAAGACAACACCACGATGACGTGAAACTCGTGGCAAGTTCAAGAGTCGTAGCGGTGGTGGGGGGCCAGGCCCCGAGGCTGCGCATTGCCCGCTCCAGAAGTACAGCGACACAACCAAGCCAGCCAGGAGCAGGACGACCGGCAAAAGATTCGATGTCGGTCTTGACGTGACTCGCTTGTTGATAGCGGCGGTCGGGTTCGCGCTCCATCGCCTTGAGCACGACATCGTCCAATCGTGTATCCGTGTGGAACATTTCGGAAGGCGACGTGAATCGCCCCCTCGGCTCGTCGGGAGCGTTCCCAATTACTAGACGTGGGTGAAGAACATTTATCCGGCAGATCGCTAAGGCCCGCAGGGCCGAAACATCCATTGCCGGGGTCGTCAGGCCCCGGTTCCAGCCCATGCAGGGGACGAAACCCCGCAGGGGTGACACAGCACCAACCGCTTTGCATGGTGTCGACCCTTCGGGCCTGACATGGTCTTCCAGCTGTTCCGGGGCTTGACAGCCCCAGCAAGGGATCTACCAGCCGGGCACACAACGAAGTTGGGTCGGGGCCGAGGAACAAAACGGAAACGCTCCCCTCACCAACGTCTAGTGCCCGATCGAGCTGCCTGCAACAGGCTGCCAGGCGCTGGCTGCCAGGCGTTGGCAGCGACGCTACATCGATTGTCACGGGTTCATGCGGGTTGCATCGAGCCGCGGCGCTGACGCTTATTGCTGGGAGGAGCCATTGTGGGCTTCGACGTGATCAGATCGAAGTAACCGCGACCGAGGAGTTCGTCGATCCGTTGGCGTAGTTCGCGGTTGACTTTGACCCGCAGCTTGTTGGAACGCAAGAAGACACGAGTTCCGTCACGCAGCGAAAGCACGAGTTGCAACTCGCAACCGCCGGGATAGCCGCGGACGACTTCGCGCACTTGACTCAACTTGTCCGCGCCGTGAGCCTCTTCATCGACGCGAACGACGACGGCGGACGTGTACAGCGAATCGAGTTGGTCGAGCGGAATCAGCTGGTTGACAATCAGATTCGCCTCGTCGCCGCCGCGGCGATCGATCAAGCCGCGGACGACGAGGATCGCGTCCGGCTGGACGAGATCACCCACGGTGGCGAGCTCGGTCGGCCACAGGATGCACCGGATCGCTCCGGCCATGTCTTCGAGATCGAAGTTGGCGTACTTGGTTGGTTTGTCCGGCTTGGCATTCTTGACGTGAGCGAATTTGATCGCGGACAACATGCCGCCCATCATCACTTCCGTCCGATCCGGCAAGCCGGCGATCTCGGCCGTAGTGTGATTACAGTACATGGCGAGCGTCTTCTCGTATTCGGCCAGCGGATGGCTCGTCAGATAATAGCCGAGCACTTCCTTCTCCATCGCCAATCGTTCACGCTCGTCGTATTCGGGAACCTTCGGCAAATCGATCGTGGGTTGCGATTCTTGTTCGTCTTCGAACCCGCCGAACAGGCTCTTCTGCCCGCTCTTACGATCCGCCAACGCGGAAGAGCCGGCCTGGATCGCCCGATCCAAAACGTCAATCAACTGCCGCCGTTTGGCTCCGAGTGTGTCAAATGCTCCGGCTTTGATGAGCGATTCGACGGTGGATCGATTGCACGACGAAGGATCGACTCGCTCGCAGAAGTCGAAGATGCTCTTGAACGGTCCGCCAGCCTGTCGAGCCGCGACGATTGACTCGGCGGCGGAACCGCCACAGCTCTTGATGGCCGACATTCCAAAGTAGATCTTGCCGTCGCCGACCGCAAAGTCAACATTGGACGTGTTGACATTGGGCGGCACGACTTCGATCTGCATCCGCTGGCAATCTTCCAGGTGCTCGACCAACGAATCTTTCCGCTTGAAGTTCCGTCCCTGAATGTCGCCCGACAGGAGCGCGGCCATGAACTCGACGGGATAATGGGCCTTCAAGAACGCCGTCTGATAGGCGATCAAGGCGTAGGCCGTCGAGTGGCTCTTGTTGAAGCCATAGCCCGCGAACTTGATGATTAGCTCCCAGATTTCGTTGGCGTCCTTGTCCTTCATGCCGCGTTCCACGGCACCTTCGATAAACTTCTCGTAGTTCTTGGAGATCAGCGATTCCTTCTTCTTGCTGATCGCTTTAATAACCGTATAAGCGGCCGCGAGCGGAATTCCGCCCAGCCGGTTCAAGATTCGCATCACTTGTTCTTGATAGACCATCACACCGTTGGTCTCTGCCAGGATGTCCTTCAACACCGGATGTTTATATTCGGCCTTCTTGCGCCCATGTTTCACGTCGATATAGTCGTCGACCATGCCGCCTTCGAGCGGACCGGGGCGATAGAGTGCGTTCGTCGCGATGATGTCGAGAAAGTGGTCCGGCTTCATCCGCTGCAACAGATCGCGGATGCCACCGCTTTCCAGCTGGAAGATGCCTTTCGTTTCGCCACGCCGAAGCAGTGCGAAAGCTTCCTTGTCGTCGAGTGGGAACTTGAGCGGATCGACCCGTTTTCCAGTCGACTGCTCGATCAAGTCAACGGCCTTTGAAAGAATCGTCAGGTTGCGCAAGCCAAGGAAGTCCATCTTCAACAGGCCCGCAGCTTCGACGTCATTCATCGACCATTGCGTGATGATGTCGGTTTTGCCGGAGACACGACTGAGCGGAACGTATTCCGTCAGCGGCTTGTCCGCGATCACGACCGCGGCCGCGTGAGTGCCGACGTTCCGCGCCAACCCCTCGATCTTCATCGCCAGATCCAGCAGCTCGCGAATCTCGCCGTCGTTCTCGTAAGTCTTGCGAAGATCCTCGCTCTTCGCGAGTGCCTTGCTGAGCGAGATGCCGAGTTCTTCCGGCACCATGCCGGTCACTTCGTTCACGCGGCCGAGCGGGATGCCGAGCGCACGCCCCACGTCTTTGATCGCGGCCCGCGCGGCGAGCGTACCAAACGTACCGATCTGCGCCACGTTATGTTCGCCGTACTTCTCTTTCACATAACGAATCACATCGCCACGACGATCTTTGCAAAAGTCGATGTCGATGTCGGGAGCTTCGAGCCGGCTTTCGTCCAGGAATCGTTCGAACAGCAGATCGAATTCGATCGGACAAACGTGACTGAGATACAACGCGTAGCAGACCAATGCCCCCACACCGCTGCCGCGAGCCGTCGCCGGGATGCCCTGTTCGCGAGCGTACCGCACGAAGTCCCACACGATCAGGAAGTAGTTCGGGAAACCGAGCTTGTTGATCACTCCCAATTCGCGGTCCAGCCGATCCATGACGACCTGCGACAACTCGCCGTCGACCAGCATCTTGGGATTGTCGGCATAGCGTTCCTTCAGGCCCTTGATGCACAGCTCGCGAAGGTAATCTTCGGCGGTCGTCTCGGCGGGGAACGTATAGGTCGGAAAGTGGCGTTTACCGAGGTCCAGGTCGATGTCGACGGTATTGGCGATCTCTTGCGTCCGCGCGACGGCATCTTCGTATCCGGGGAACGCCTTGTACATTTCGTCGGGATGCTTCAAGTAGTAGTCGTTGCCGTCCATCTTCATCCGCGCGGTGTCGGTGCGGAACTTGCCCGTGTTGATGCACAGCAAAACGTCTTGCGCCTCGGCATCCTCCCGATCGACATAGTGTGCGTCGCAAGTCGTGACCAGCGGCAAGCCGACTCGCTTGGCGACTTCGACCGCGCCTTCCATCGCCAGCCGTTGGATCTCGAGCCCATTGTTCATGATCTCGATGAAGTAGCGGTCGCCGAAGACGCCGTGGAACCACTGCGCGACTTCGATCGCGTCCTTGATTTCATCGTCGCCGCCGGTCCCGCGGAGGATCATGCGATTGAACTCGCTCGACACACAACCGCTGAGACAGATAATGCCTTCGCTGTACTCGGCAAGTATCTCTTTGTCGATGCGGGGCTTGAAGTAAAAACCTTCGAGCGAAGCCTCGGAGGCGAGTTTGACGAGGTTCTGAAAGCCGGTGCGGTTTTGGGCGAGCAACGTCAGGTGATAGCTCGCTTCCTTCATATTGCCGGCATCTTTTTTGAAGCGGCTGTCGGGCGCGATATAGGCTTCGTAACCGATGATCGGATTGATCTCGGCTTCCTTCGCTTTGCGGTAGAACTCCAAAGCGCCGTGCAGATTCCCGTGATCGGTCAAGGCCAACGCGTTCATCCCATGCTCTTTGGCCCGCTGAACGAGCTTGCCAATCGGGCTGGCACCATCAAGCAGGCTGTAATGGCTGTGGCAATGCAGGTGAACGAAATTGCGATCGCTCATGGGTTACGATCCATCGTAAGAGTAAGGAGGGCGTCCGGTAATCAGTTCCAAGCTACTGATTTTAGAGCGATCCGCGCAGTACAACCACCCGGCAAGGCGAAGAGGCAATTCGCAGGCCAAACGAAGGGATCGATGTCGGTAACGTCATGGCGCGTGCAGTTTCGCGACTCATGTAGCGCCGGGACGAACGAGCCTCATTCGGGCGATGAATTCTCGGGTTGGGGCTTCGTCACTTCCACACCGCGTTGCCTGAGCGCCGTTTCCAGTGCTTCGCGGTCGATCAGTTCTGGTTCGACCAACGCCGTGACGAGCCTTTCTTTGAAACTGGCCGTCGCCATTTCGACACCGTTGAGCCGGTAGATGGCTTCATAGGCTCCGAGGCAGCAGCCCTTGCAGTCGAGACCGGCGACGGGGATTTCAATCAGTTTAAGCTTCTCTCGCTCGATCGTCCGCAATGGTTTAATTCCAAACGTGTGACGCGATGCGTTTTTAAGTCGAGCATCGAAGCGTTCGACGACCTGTTCTGAAGTCGCGCCCGGAAAGACCGTAACGGGGTCGTACTCGAAGCTGGCTTCGGCGTTATCGTAGTCGACAGTCACCAGCCTAAACTCAGGCAGTTGCTTGAAGACTTCCTCCAAGTCCTTGACGCGCTCGCGTGAGAAAAGACCTGTGATCTGGTGCTTGATCCGATTCGGCTCCGCGGCTGATGAAGCGGGTGAGCACAGAATGATGAGGCCCAGAATCATCATGTGATTGAGACACCTCACAGCATACAGGCTTTGTTGATAAGCGGGAGCTGTTTGAAGTCCGGCCGACGAACTGCTGAATCGGCTCGGCCAAGTGCAAAGGTCAAATCTCATCATCTTGTGCTTCATGATTCTGTGATTCCGCCGCCGGGTCTTCTATCGGGTTCGAAACAACTGACTCTGTGTCAACTCGTGGATCAGCGTGCGAACGCCGCCATCCTTCTGTTGAGTTCGCTTCACAATTCCTTCGATCTCGTCGCGGTCGCTGAAGGCGAGGGCACGGCCCGTGCTGTAAATCGCGAGTTGCTCCGCGAGATTCTTCAGCAGACGTTCTGAGTCGGCTGCGATGAGCGTCTGGAATTCGTCGATGTTGCCGAACGCGCGGCCATCGGGCAGTTCACCACGGGGGTCTACAGGCAATCCAAGTTTGAACTCGATCCCAATGAATGGATCAATCGAACCACGTTCGGCGGGATCACCATCGCCGATGGACCGATAACGCGTGCGGAAGCCGCCAATGACATCGAACGCTTCCAGAGCGAATCCGGGTGGATCGAGTTTCGCGTGGCACGAAGCGCAGATCGCGTTGGAACGGTGTTTGTCGAGCTGTTCGCGAATCGTAGTCGCGCCCCGCACGTCCGGTTCGATCGACCCGATGTCTGGCGGCGGTGGGTCGGGCGTCTGACCAAAAATGCGTTCCATCACGAACGCGCCGCGCGGAACAGGTGACGTCGTTGTGCCGTTGGCAGTGACTTTCAGAATTGCCGCTTGCGTCAGAAACCCACCCCGCGAACAGCCCGGCGGCAAAGCGACTCGACGCATCTGCGAGCCGCTCACGCCGGGAATGCCGTAATGCACTGCGAGCTTCTCGTTCAGCATCGCGAAGTCCGACTGCACCAGATGGCTGGCGTCGAGGTCCTGATCGAGCAGTTCGCGGAAGTAGGCGCGCGTCTCGGCGACCATCGAGTCCTGCAGGTAGGGGCTGAACTCGGGATATAGTTTCCTGTCCGGATCGGTCGCCGCAATGTCGCGAAGCTTCAGCCATTGGTCGAGGAAGTCATGCACGAACCGGTTCGACCTCTCGTCTTTCAGCAAACGTTCCACCGCTCCGCCCAACACGTCCGGCTTGCGGAGTTCGCCAGTTGCAGCCAGTTCTGTGAGCCGCGCGTCTGGCATCGTGTTCCACAAGAAGTAAGAAATCCGGTTCGCCAACGCGAAATCATCGAGGTCGCCCACCGGCTCGAGGTGATAAAGAAAGTCCGGCGAGCACAACGCCGCGCGGTACGCCCAGCGCATCGCGGTTTCGAAACAGTCGCCCGCGTTCAGTCGCTCTTCGACTCTTGCGACATACTGCTGCCGCACCTCGGCCTGGACCGGACGACGAAACGCTCCTGGCAGAAAGCCTGCCAGCAGGCGATCCGCATCGACCAACGGTTGCTCGCTATGCACCGTCCAGAGGCCCGGCGACGGATCGGGCCGGTTCATCCCCGCGCCGAGTTGCCGGACGTGCTTGCGAACGGGCGGCCGCGTGCCGGGATTCTCTGCCGTCTTGAATTCCGCGAGTGGCAGGTCGTCGAACAAAACGTGGTGAGCATTCGGCGGCCAGGCATCGTGCAGCGGACCTTCGATGTCGAGCCAGTCAACAGCGATCGCCGGCCCGGTGAACGCCATCGCGCGCCCCTTGCGGCTATAGTTCGCCACCGGCGCGAGCGACGCGGTGTTGAAGCCGATGATCTCGTTGTGGTTGAGCCACGTGACCAATTCGTGTTCGCGGGACTCGATGGATGGCGCGTCGTAATAGCCGAAAACATAGCTGGGGTGCTGACCACCGCGCCCGTCGCCGGTCAACTGCACGACCGACAGCCGCGCCGCCTCGGTCCCCCGGGACGGGAGCACTTCGCCTTTGTCCCAATGGAAACTCCACAGCGACAGGCGGACGCGGTAGCGGCCTGGATAGATCGTCACGTGTTCAATGAAATAGGGGCTGAACGATTCGTCTTCGTGGCGAAACAGTCCGACCGTGCTGCCGGTCTCGAACGAGCCCATTCGCTCATGCGCTCCCTGATCGATGTGCCCGTGTTCGCCAGCCGGCGGAAAGGCCGGGTCGGGCTTCTTGTCCTTCAGCAGAACGCCGTCGCCATTCATGACCACGTGCGCGACGAAGCCGCCACGATTCACCAGCGAGATACGCCGTTTCTGAACCGACGGAGCCGTGGGCCTGGTGGCGATGGCGTAATCAAGCGCGTGGTCAGCGGCCTCGATATACTTTGCCATGTTGACGTGGGAGATGTCGAGCGCATCGCTGTTCTTGTCAAAGCCGTGTGCGGATCCGTCGGCGGGGAGTTCTCCGGCCAGCGCAATTCCGGGCATGTCGAACAAGTCGCGCACCGTGTTCTCGTACTCGGCTCGTGTCAGCCGACGGAGTCCGGTGCGCCCGTCGCGTTGGAAGCGTGTGTGCTCGGCCTCGACGAGCGATTCCTTAAGCGACTTCACCACCGCGACGACATCGCCCGTCGGCGGACGCTCCTCCGTCTTCGGCGGCATCTCGCCGGATTCGATCCGATCGTGGACTTTCACCCAGCGGGAAAAATTGCCGGGGTTCGACAAGTCCAGCTTCAGCGCCGTCAGATCCAGTCCCGCTTCTTTCGTCTTACCATCATGGCAATCAAGGCAGTGCTTCTCGAAGAAGACGCTTGGCTCTGCTCCGGAAAGAGCGGACGAATGCAGAATGATGTAGCACAGAATGATGGAGCACGTATCGGTGATTCTGTAACTCATGTTTCCTTGATTCTCTTTCACACCAACTCCAGGCCGCGCATCGTTCCGGTTGCCGTCGAGAATCCATCGGCCTCGATCCCCAGGCGATGTAGCATCGACAGATAAAGGTTCGATAGCGGGTAGTTGTTCTGCCTATCGAAGGCGAGATGTTGGCCGTGCTTGAAGCCGCCTCCGGCGATTAGCGTCGGCAGGTTCACGTTCGAGTGCGAATTCGCGCTTCCCATGCAGGTGCCGTAGAGAACCATCGTGCGGTCCAGCAGCGACTGGCCTTCCTCCTGCGTGTCGCTGAGCGACGTGAGGAAGTCATTGAGTGCATCGAATTGGCCCACTTCGTGTCCGCGCAACTCGGCAAGGACCTCGGGACGGTTGCCGTGATGGGTGATGTTGTGAATCACCGTCGTGTCAACGAACAACGAAACGATTCGCGACGAATCCGTTTCCAACGCGAGCTTGATGACATCAAACATCTGTCGGGTTTTCTGGACAAATTCACGTGCATTTTGAATGTCTTCCGGCGGCTTTCCGTCGACCGTCGGCTTGGGCCGGTACTCCCACTCCTGGGCACTGTGCAGCCGCTGTTCAAGTTCACGCACTGACGTGAGGTATTGATCCATCCGCCGCTGATCGGCAGGAGACAACGACCGGCTCAATCGCCTTGACTGCTCTCCGACAAAATCCAACAGGCTGCGTCCCTGACGCAAAGCTTCGACGTTGGCCTCGATCTCGTCCGGCCTGCCCTGCACGAACAGTTTCTGAAACAGCCTCATCGGACTCTTCTCGGCGGGGATGGGCGCGCCGCTGCGGGTGAAGCTGAGCGTTGGATTCTCGTTGCTCATCGCGAGCACGAGTGAGGGATATCGTGTCTGGTTTCCAATCAGTTCGGCGGCGAACTGGTCGAGCGATACTCCGTTGCGAAAACCGCCGCGTTCGGGGTGCGGAGTTCCTGTCAGAAAACACCTCTCTGCCGCGTGTGCCCCAGTGACTCCCGGCAGGCTCACGCCGGAGAACACGGTCGTATTCTGCCGATGGGCCTTGAGTCGCTCCAAATACGGGCTGAGCGTGTAATCCGCACCGGGGGTCTCTGGAAAGAAGAACTGCGGCAAGATGCCCATGTTCGTTTCGATGGCGACCATCCGCCGCGGTGTCGTCGTGACTGCCTCGGAACCGAATGCCGGCCGCATAGCGTCCAGTAAGGGCAGCGCCAGCGCGACGCCCGAGCCTCGCAAGAAGGATCGACGACTGATTGCCTGGGACATCAAATCTAACTCCAGCATGGATGGGGAGCTTCAAAGGAACAGGCAGCATCTTAACATGATTCGACGCCCGCTGTCTTTGTGCTGTCCACGAACGTCCATTCGAGGATTCGCGACCAGTACGGCCAGTCGATTGGGCCAGCAGGTTATTTGTGAGCTAACTTGCTGCGGCAGCGTTGCCGGAGTGCGTAGACATGCCGGACTAAGACTGCGCTTTCGGTGATGCGTGGCGCGTCGCATGGAGTTTGAGTGGGCTGCGCCGAACTGACCAACTCCAACATCTCGTCGTAATTCAATCGAGCGATTTCGCCAAGCGAAAGAGCGGCAATCCGGTCGTCAGACCAAGTGCGGCAGGAAGTGAAGATTGCCATGCTTGTTCCCTTTCGTCTCCGCCTTGATGAGTGAGATGGCAACTGACTGGCATCAGAGTTGTTTGAAGAGCACCGTACGATGGCCTGCCAAGGCCGTCGTCAAGCACTCGACGGCCTTGGCAGGCCATCGTACAAATTTTCTAACGAACACCGTGTCGCCAAGCCGCACCTCCTCCGGCCTCTCCCTCCATCAGAGACGACTTGGCGAACACGGTCTCGGTACGGTTAGGTCAAGGCCGGTTCAAGTTGTGGTTGAGGACCACGTTGCTTCTGACTCAAAGCAATTTGGTAAGCCTTGCGGGCTTCGGTTTCTGCTTCCGGCGAGAAGCGGACGAGCAAGGCGGTGAACGAGCAGCCAACCACAACGGCTCCGAGAACCAACAGTGCCGTCTGCCAATCGAGAGCGCTCTTAAAGAGGAAGCCAGCGGCCACGGCACCGGCATTTCCACCAGCTCCGACGATGCCAGCCACCGCGCCGAGTGCCTTCTTGTTGACAAAGGGAACCACCGAGAAAGTTGCTCCTTCCGACATCTGCACAAACAGGCTGAACAGAATCAACGCCGGGATGGCCAAAACTAAGACCGTCATTTGCGAGAACAACATCAAGGCCACGCCCTCACAGAACAGCGCGGTAAACAACCAGAAGACGCGGCCCTTCAAGCCCCACTTAGCTCCGAACTTGTCGCCGAATACTCCGCCCAGGGTGCGTGCGAAAATGTTCATCAGGCCGAATAGTGCGGCGGCCGTGCCGGCGGCAGCGAGACCGAGTCCGAAGTAATCGGCAAAGTACAGTGCCGCGATGTTATGGATCGTTATTTCGATGCCGAAGCACGCTCCGTAAACGACGAACAGCGCCCAGACGCGTGGATCTTTACAGGCCGCGAGGAACGCGCCGCTAACGTGCTTTCCGTCGGGCATCAACCCCTTGGCTCGCAGGTCTTTGAAGTTTCCATCCGGTGCGTCCTGCGTCAGGAAGTAGTACGCCACACCGGTCAGGAGACAGACCAGCCCGGCAATGAACATCGAGGCCCGCCAGCCAAGGGCTTCGCTGAAGCCGAGCGCTCCGACGAACAACGCAAACACGGCCGGCATGACGAACTGCGCGACACCACCGCCAAAAGTGCCCCAGCCCGCCGACGTCGCGTTCGCCGTGCCGACGACATTCGGCGCGAACATCACGGACGTGTGATATTGCGTGATCACGAACGAGGCCCCGATGGCTCCGATCATCAAGCGGAAGATCAGGAACGTCGTGAAGTCGTGCGCGAACCCAATTCCCATCACCGGCAACGAGCCGAGTGTCAACAACCACGTATAGGCGAGTCGTGGCCCAACGCGATCACAGAACCAACCGATAAACAGACGCGCCACGATCGTAATCGCGACCGAGGCGATAATGCTCCATCCGACCTGCTCTTTCGTGAGCGACAACTCGTCACGCACGACCGTCATCAGTGGCGCGATCCCAAACCAAGCAAAAAAGCACAGAAAGAAGGAAAACCAAGTCATGTGAAATGCGCGGATTTGCGGCATTCCCAGCTTGAAGAAGTTTCCCCACAGCGATGTGGCTTTGTTCTGCAGTTCCATCTGTTTCCTCTCACGTCATGACGGCGCTGAGTGTTTCGTTTAACCGCCAGCCGCAGGCGTGCGCTCTGGGCACCACTAGCGCACGCCTCCGGCTGGCGGTTAAACGACTGATCGAGCCGCCTGGGGGACAACCAAAGCCCGAGTGGTCCGGAGAGGAGAACCGTCGGTAGGTTTGCAGGTTACGACCCCTGTCGTGGTTGTCCCGCTCAATCGTTCACAATGTCGGTGCAATTCACCTGCTGCCTGAACGGCGACGCAAAGGGTATGCCGGAAGGTGATGACGAGTGGGCGCACGGCGGGCCATGGCAAACAAGAATTGGCTGGACGCTGAGTAACTGCGTTCTTTCCGCGTGCTCCGGCTGCTCAATCAGAAAACGTAATAATGGTTTCGGCATGCCATGATTGCCCGTGGCATGCGCGTTCGCTGCCCATTCGTTGCGCAATACGGCGACTCGGTTCATACATTCATAACAAACGGTGGCTTTCGTTCTTCGCACGATTATCAAGCGGTTGTTTGAAGATATCGACTGAATCTGCTGGTTTGAACGTCTCGGGAAGCAGCCGCTTGGCGACTCTGGCACGCTGGTTGCGAACACGGCATCGAGGTCGCTTCGTGGACTCGCTCCTCTCCCGCCGCGAGTGAGCAGCACGCGTTAAGCGTGCGCTTCCGTCTTGTTTACCGTCGCGCGGATTTCGCGCTCCCACCTTTTATGCTTGCAATCGACTCAGGTAATGCAAACACCTTTCTGCTCGAGCTGCTGCTGGATCACCAGCAACAAACGACCGCAGTAGAAAAATTCGCGCAATTGCACGAACGCGATGAGTTGCCGCTGCAAGCAATGCACTACCGGCAGCTGATGCCGATGTCGCGGCCCGCGGCCGGCGAGCAATATGCCTTCGAAGTCGATCTCGATGCTTGCTCCGGTTGCAAGGCTTGCGTCACAGCTTGCCATAACTTGAACGGCTTGGAAGAGAACGAAGTCTGGCGCAGCGTCGGCTTGCTGCATGGTGGGACAACGGAATTGCCCGTCATTCAGCACGTCACCACCGCCTGCCATCACTGTGTCGAACCGGCCTGTCTGCACGGCTGTCCGGTGAAAGCTTTTGAGAAAGATCCGGTCACGGGAATCGTCAAACATCTGGACGATCAGTGCATTGGTTGTCAGTACTGCATGTTGAAGTGCCCGTACGATGTGCCGAAGTACAGCAAGTCGAAAGGCATCGTTCGCAAATGCGATATGTGCAGTGATCGTCTCGCGGCGGACGAAGCTCCGGCTTGCGTGCAGGCTTGCCCGAACCAAGCCATCCGCATCAGCATCGTCAACCAGCAGCAAGTGATTGAAGAATGCGAGAGCAACGTCTTTCTTCCCGGTGTGCCCGAGCCCGAGTACACGCTGCCGACCACGATCTATAAGAGCCAGCGCGTCATGCCGCGCAACGTGCTGCCCGCCGACTATTACAATTCGCGTCCCGCCCATGCCCACACGCCCTTGATCGTCATGTTGGTGTTGACCCAGATGTCGGTCGGTGCCTTTGTCGTCGAACAGTTTCTGCAATCGAAGCTGGTGACGTTGGCCGGCAGCGCGACAATCGAACATCTTCGCCCCGCACAGTTGATCTCGGCGCTGCTACTTGGCCTATTGGGCTTGTCCGCCGCGATCTTCCACTTGGGACGGCCACGCTTGGCGTATCGAGCGTTCATCGGATTGGCGACATCTTGGCTGAGCCGCGAGATACTGGCGTTCACTCTGTTTGCGGGTTTGGCATCGGCGTACGTCGCGGTCGCCTGTGCGGGTTACGTCGGTTGGAACGTATCGCCCGCGGTCGAAGCCGCGCTCGGCATCTCAGCCGGCGCGGCGGGAGTCCTGGCGGTCGTTTGTTCGATGATGATTTACATTGATACGCGACGTGTGTTCTGGGGACCACTGTTCACGGTGACGAAGTTCTTCGGAACGAGCCTGGTGTTGGGCATTCCGGTCGCATTGCTGATCTCCTTGGCGGCTGCCGCTTGCGCGGTTGATCTAACGATCGATCAAATTCTTTCCAGCTACGGTCGTCGGTTATGTCATGCACTGATCGTCATCGCGGGCAGCAAGTTGATCTTTGAAGCCATGATCTTCGGTGCGTTGCGCAATCAACGCCACACACCACTGAAACGGACCGCACTCTTGCTGAAAGGCGAGTTGAGCATGATCATGACGGCGCGATTTATCATCGGCGGGATGGGCGGCATTCTGCTGCCGTTGATTCTTCTCGGCGAGCGGCAGCTGGCGCCAGTGGCCGGTTTTCAACCGCTGTTCATCGGGATCTTCGCGTTGCTCATGGCCGGGCTCTGCATGGCCGGCGAGTTTATCGAGCGTTACCTATTCTTCACCGCGGTCGTGGCTCCCAAGATGCCGGGAACACAAGCGACTTAGGAGCGATGCGGAAATGAAACCAGGAGTTCAGATGAAGATTAATGATTTTGAAGCGGAGCCGCTTCCGGGCCAAAGGCCCATCGATTCGCTTAGGGAGGGAACCGGACGCTAGCGCGTACCGGCTGATGAAATCAGCCGCCTGGCGCTAGAACCGGACGCTAGCGCGTACCGGCTGATGAAATCAGCCGCCTGGCGCTAGCCTGCGGTTCTCCGGTACGCCAATTTCCGGGAGTTGGTTTAGTTGTCGCGTCACACCTTAAGGCACCTGCCTCAATGAACTCCATTGTCTCGAAACTACTTCCGCAACTCTACGAACGTACCGGCCCGCTCACGAGCGACCTGCTGCTGACACCCGGCGAGTTTGGGCTCGGCAAAGTGCCGCTGAAGCAAAAGCCCGACGCCACAACAACGGTGGTCTGCGGATACTGTTCGACCGGATGCGGGCTCAACATCCACTTGAAGGACGGAGCAGCCATCAACCTCACGCCGAGTGCCGATTATCCCGTGAATCTGGGCATGGCATGTCCAAAGGGCTGGGAGGCGCTGACCGTTCTGGACTCGCCGCATCGAGCTACGACGCCGCTACGTCGTAACTCGAAGGGCAAGCTCGTGGCCGTCGATTGGGACCGCGCGATGCAGGAGTTCTGCGGGCGTTTCAAAACGATCCAAGCGGAACACGGCAACGAGTCCGTCGCGTTTCTTAGCACCGGCCAGATCGCAACCGAAGAGATGGTGCTGCTCGGAAGTCTCGCCAAGTTCGGCATGGGGATGTTGCATGGCGACGGTAACACGCGGCAGTGCATGGCGACCTCTGCGGTCGCCTACAAGCAGTCCTTCGGCTTCGACGCGCCGCCGTATTCGTACGCGGATTTTGAAGCGTCGGACGTCATTGTCCTGATCGGATCGAACCTCTGCCTGGCCCATCCCATCATGTGGCAACGCGTCTGCCGCAATCCGCACAATCCCGAGATCATTGTCGTCGATCCACGTCGCACCGAGACCGCGATGTGTGCCACGCAGCATCTGGCGCTCAACCCGAAGTCCGATCTCGAACTGCTCTATGGCATCGCCAACATTCTCATCCAAAGCGGCTGGATCGACGAGAGCTACATCGAACGGCACACCACCGGCTTTGACGAATTCAAGGCCTTCGTCGCTCCGTACACTCCGGCACGCGTAGCTCGTGTCACCGGCCTGTCGATCGGTGACTTGCAACGCTTCGCCGGAACGATCCACGCAGGCAAGCGCGTGTCGTTCTGGTGGACGATGGGAGTCAATCAGAGCTACCAGGGAGTTCGCACCGCCCAGGCGATCATCAATCTGGCCTTGATGACAGGAAGCATCGGCCGACCGGGTACGGGAGCCAACTCGATCACCGGCCAGTGCAATGCGATGGGCTCGCGATTGTTCAGCAACACGACCAACCTGCTCGGCGGCCGTGACTTTCAGAATGCCTCGCACCGCAACACGGTTGCCGACATCTTGGGCATCGACGCGAATCGCATTCCCGATAAGAACAGCCTGGCTTACTCAGACATCATCGAGGGCATCTTACGAGGCAAGATCAAGGGGCTGTGGGTGATCTGCACGAACCCGGCCCACTCGTGGATCAACCAGAACACCTGCCACGACATTCTCGATCGACTTGATTTCCTCGTCGTCCAGGACATGTACGCGAACACCGAGACGGCCGAGCGAGCGAACCTTGTGTTACCGGCGGCCGGCTGGGGTGAGAAGGAAGGAACGTTCATCAACTCGGAGCGACGTGTTGGGCTGCTGAAGAAGGTCGCGCGGGTGCCGGGGCAGGCGCTCGCCGACTTCTCCATCTTCAAACTTGTCGCTCAATACTGGGGATGCGGCGAGATGTTCAACACTTGGAACGAGCCCGAGGACGTCTTTCAAACGATGAAAGAACTGTCCCGCCACCAACCGTGTGATATCACCGGCATGCGCGACTATCGGATGTTGGATGAATGCGGCGGAATCCAATGGCCGTTTGAGGAAGACAGGGAGAGGGGGAGTGGGGGAGAGGGGGACAGAACCGAGGCGAATGCGAACCAGATTTGTTCGACACTCCCCATCTCCCCATCTCCCCATCTCCCCCTCTCAATCCGCCTCTTCAGCGACGGCAAGTTCTATCACGAAGACGGCCGGGCGAAGTTTCTGTTCGAAGAGCCGCGCGAGATGCCGGAGAAGCCGAACGCCAGTTTCCCGTACCTGTTGTTGACGGGACGGGGCACGGCTTCGCAGTGGCATACACAAACTCGTACCAGAAATTCGTCGACGCTGCGGACGCTCTACCCCAAGGACATCTACGTCGAGATCAACACCGAAGATGCAGCTCGCGAGAAGATCGTGCCAAACCAGTGGGTGACGGTCGAGTCGCAGCGCGGGCGAGTGCGCGCGAAAGCTTTCGTCACGCGAATCGTTCGACCCGGCCAGGTCTTCATCCCGATGCATTACGAGAACGCCAACAAGCTCACTCATGCCCATTTTGACCCTTACTCGAAGCAACCTTCCTACAAAGACTGTGCAGTGCGAATCAGGCATCCCGAACCGTGGGATGACTGAACGCATTCGTTTAACGGCAAGCCGAAGGCGACCGCCCGAGGAAGACCGGGTCGCCTTCGGCTTGCCGTTAAACGAGATGAAGCGAGACGGAATACTTATCCTGAAAGCAAAATCAATGATCACCAAGAACATGGAAACGATTGTTGTCGTCGGCAACGGGATGGTCGGCCATCGCTTCTGCGAGAAGCTGGTCGAATTCGACACGACCAAGCAATATCGTGTCGTCACGTTCTGTGAAGAGCCGCGGGCTGCGTACGACCGCGTGGGACTGACCTCGTTCTTCGCGCATCGTGACGCCGAAAAGCTAATGCTCGCGAATCTTGAGTGGTATCGGCGCAACGGCATCGAATTGCACATCGGCGACCGCGCGAACACAATCGATCGCGGGAAGCAACGAGTCGTTTCGGACACAGGGCACGAGATCAAATACGACCACGTCGTGCTTGCGACAGGTTCCTTTCCCTTCGTGCCGCCGATCGCAGGGATCAAGCTGCGCGGCGTGTTCGTCTATCGCACGATCGAGGACCTGCAACGGATCATCGCCTACGGACAGCACGTCAAGAAGGCGGCCGTGATCGGCGGCGGCTTGCTCGGTCTCGAAGCCGCGAAGGCCGCACATGACTTGGGCCTCGAGACACACGTCGTCGAATTCAGCAGCCGATTGATGCCGCGGCAGATTGACGACGCTGGGTCGCGACTGCTCGTCAAACGCATCGAAGATCTTGGCGTGAAGGTCCACCTGAACAAAGGGACCAAGGAGGTGCAAGGCAACGGTTGTGTTGAGCGGATGGTGTTCAGCGACGGCGAGACGCTCGACATCGACATGATCCTCGTGTCGGCTGGCATCCGGCCTCGCGACGAGTTGGCGAAAGCCTGCGGAATCAAGGTGGGCGAGCGAGGTGGCATCATGGTCAACGATCAGCTGCAAACATCGGATGCGCAAATCTACGCGATTGGTGAATGCGCGTTGCATGCGGGAATGGTCTACGGTTTGGTCGCACCCGGCTACGAAATGGCGGAAGTCGTGGCGAAGAACTTCTGCGGCGAGGACGTTTCCTTTCGCGGCACGGACCTGTCGACGAAGCTGAAGCTGATGGGAGTCGATGTCGCGAGCTTCGGTAACCATGAAGCCGGGCCAGAAATCGCCACGCCGCTCGTCTATGAAGACCCCTTTGGCGGCGTCTATAAGAAATTGTTGTTCAACCACGCAGGGACGAAGTTGCTGGGGGGAATTCTGGTTGGCGACGCCTCGGATTACGGCACGTTGTCGATGTTGGCGAAAAGTCCCGATCCCTTGCCGTATCAACCGGGCGAGTTGATCCTGGGAAGCGGTGGCGGCACGGCCATCGGCGGGATCGACAGTTTCGCGGACGAAGCTCAAGTCTGCTCGTGCAATAACGTCACCAAGGGAGATATTTGCGCCGCGATTCGCCAAGGGGATCTCTCGACACTTGCTGAAGTCAAAGGTTGCACGAGAGCCGGGACCGGGTGCGGCGGTTGTCTGCCGTTGGTGACCGATCTGTTGAACGAAGAGCTTTCCGCCGCTGGCAAGAGTGTCAACAAGAATCTTTGCGAACACTTCGCCTATACGCGGCAAGAGCTGTACGAAATCGTTCGCGTCAAGCAGATCAAGACGTTCGACGAGTTGATCCGCAGCCACGGTACTGGCAACGGCTGTGAGATTTGCAAGCCGGCGGTGACCTCGATTCTGGCCGGAATCTGGAATGAGCAAATCACCGAGCGAGATCAGCACACGCTGCAAGACACCAACGACCGCTTCCTCGCCAACATCCAGCGAGGCGGCCTCTATTCGGTCGTGCCCCGCGTCCCCGGCGGCGAGATCACTCCAGACAAGCTGATGGTGCTCGGCCAGGTTGCCAAGAAGTATGGCCTGTACACCAAGATCACGGGAGGCCAACGCGTCGATCTGTTCGGTGCGCAAGTGCAGCAATTGCCCGATATTTGGGAGGAGCTTGTCGAAGCGGGCTTCGAAAGCGGGCATGCGTATGGCAAGGCGTTGCGAACCGTGAAGAGCTGCGTCGGCACGACGTGGTGCCGCTACGGCGTGCAAGATTCCGTCGGCTTCGCGATTCGGCTCGAAGAGCGCTATCGCGGCATCCGCGCTCCACACAAGATCAAGATGGCGGTCTCGGGGTGTGTCCGCGAATGTGCGGAAGCCCAGTGCAAAGACATCGGCTTGGTGGCAACCGAAACCGGCTATAACTTGTACGTCTGCGGCAACGGCGGTGCTCAGCCGCGACACGCCGAGCTACTGGCCACCGACCTCGATGAAGAGACAGCCATCCGCTACATCGACCGCTTTATGATCTACTACATTCGGACCGCGGACAAACTGAATCGCACGGCCGTGTGGGTCGAGAAGATGGAAGGTGGCATCGAGCACCTGAAGGAGGTCGTCATCAACGACAGTCTCGGCATCTGCGCCGAATTGGAAGAGCAAATGCAGTTCCTGGTGGATACTTACAAATGCGAGTGGAAGGAAGTGGTGAACGATCCGGAGAAGCGGAAGCGGTTCCGCCAGTTCGTCAACACCAACGAATCAGAGCCCGGCATCGAAATCATTCCCCAACGCGACCAACAACGCCCCGCCGACTGGCCCAAAGACTTCGTCCCCATCTCGTCACTAACCCGCGCACGCAGACTCTCCCCCTCTCCCGATCTCCCCCTCTCCCCATCTCCTAACACCAACGGCCGCAAGCCCGCCCCCAACACGACATGGATCAAAGTCGGAGCCACCTCAGACTTCCCCAAGGACGGCGGAGCCACGATCAAGTATGGCGAAGTTCAAATCGCCGTCTTTAACTTCACCAGCCGAGGCCAGTGGTATGCCTGTCAGAACATGTGCCCCCACAAGAATGCGTTTGTGCTCGCTCGTGGCATCATTGGTAGCACGGGTGAAACGCCAAAGGTCTCCTGCCCTATGCACAAGAGACCATTCTCGTTGCAAACCGGCGAGTCGTTGTCGGGAGAAGACTTCTCCGTCAAAGTCTTTCCCGTGAAGATCGAAGCCGACGAGGTCTACCTTCTGCTCCCATCCCAAGCTCAGCTCGACGCCCTGCTCGCGACCGACTTGCATTGTGTTCGCGATTGCCGAGAGAAGCAGCCCGCGACGCCAGAACTTGCCGTTGTGTAGTTTGCGTAGGGTGCGGCGTTGGCCGCACCATTCAATCTGAAGGTGCGGCTCGCCGACACCCTACTTGCTTTAATATGGCCGAATGTTGCGGCACGTAGGGTTCGAACGGGTTCGCCGCCGAGAGCGCCAACCTGGGGTGTTCAGTTTGGTGCTGTCGATGCGGATCAGGACGATGTCGTTTCTGTTCCGCATGAAGTTCTTCGTTGGACTCCTGTCCCCCAACGAGCTTGTCTCGTTGGAG
>JAQBZB010000049.1 GCA_027622275.1 Planctomycetota bacterium
CGGCGGGAGCCTCGCCCTCCCGAAACAACGATCGGGAAGCTGTTGATAATTACTTGCTAAGCAGCCGAGTTGCTCTTGCGGAGCCCTGAGCAATCCAAGAGACTGTGCCGCTTTTTCTCAAGTAGGCCGGAACTGCGCAGAGCTTGTTCCGGCCTACACCTACACCCACCCATTGAGTCTACGCCGATCGTTCGGAACGCCGCATGTCACGTCGATACGCTTGCATTTTCATCGCGCTTGTAGCAGCTGCGGGCTGTTCACACCAACTCCTTCCGTCTTTTGACAGTCCGCATTCATCGGTGCCAGCCGGCGCGGGATACGTCGTCCAGAATCCGCTCTTCGTTCCGGTCAACGATCACGAATTCGTTTGGAATCAGGTTGTTGATACGATCGACGACTACTTCCAAATCGAGCGGGAAGAGCGAGTTCGAATCGTGGGCGGTGTTATTACCGAAGGGCGTATCGAGACCGTGCCACGAGCCGGAGCGACCATGTTCGAGCCCTGGCGGCGTGATTCGACCAGAGGCTACGAAAAGCTTCATGCGACGCTTCAGTCCATTCGCCGCCGGGCCTCCGTCCGCGTGATGCCGGTGGCCTCCGGCTATTCGATCGAAGTCTCCGTCTTCAAGGAGTTGGAGGATGTCGATCGCCCCGAACACTCCACGATCGGGCAATCAACACGGCGGCACGACGGCTCCTTAGTGCGTGGTGACGAACAGCGTGAAGAGACACCGGCCACTCTTGGCTGGATTGCGCTGGGGCGCGACGCGACCTTGGAGCAAGAGATCCTCGCCAACCTGCAAAGCCGTCTCACGGTTCCCTCACCGTTCGAGCCCGCAGCACACGGTGGATTGCCAACGCAGATAACACTGCCTTAGACGCGCCGCCCTAGCGGACACCCGATGGCGTCGCGTTTGTCGTTGTGCTGTGGCTGATAACCGGTGACGGCACGGGAGACTTTCTGGCGACCGGCAGTTTGATCGTAAAGCAGGTGCCCTTCCCGACCGTGCTCTCCACGCGAATCTTGCCGCGATGAGCTTCGATGATGTCGCGGCAAGACGATAGTCCCAGCCCCGTGCCTCCCTTGCCTGTCTCGTCGGGCCCAGCCTTCGTACTGAAAAAGGGATCGAAGATTCGTCGGAGCTTCTCGGGCGGAATGCCGGCTCCGTTGTCGCGCACGACAAGATCGACGGTGTTGTTCGTCGCATCATGCTCGACTTTGATCAGCACTTGTCCGCGTTCTTGAATCGCTTGCCGGGCATTGATTAACAGGTTCAATAACACTTGCTGAATCTGATTCCCGTTGGCAACCACTTCGGGAACTTTGTTGAGCTGCTTGTCGACCAGAATCCGGTATTTGCTGAATTCACGCTCCATCAGGACCATCGACTCCTCGACCAAGCTGCACAAGTCGGTCGGCTCGAAGGTGTCGGAGCGATTGCGTGCAACGCCGAGCACCGAGTTCGTGATCTTGGAAGCTCGCTGGCCAGCCGCCAGGATCTTTTCGAAAGCCTTCACGCGAGACGCATCGTCTTTATAGCGAAGTCCCAGCTTGGCATAGTTGATGATCGTCATCAGCACATTGTTAAACTCATGCGTCGTTGTGCTGACCAGTTCACCAAGCGCAGTCATCTTCTGCGCTTGAGCAAGCTGCTGTTTGAGGATTGCAATCTGCTGCTGCAGGTCTGGGGTGGTTTCGCTCATGTTTCTCAGGGGGCGTATGCGGGAGGCTATTTTTGGGGGGTGTCAGCGGTAGCTTGCACAGTCGTGGACAGGTTCGCTCGTTTACCGCGTCGCAGTGTTCTTCCTGTCTTACGTGACACGAACACCTTAACTCGTTATGTTGTTATCACTTAGATGCTTTTGAGGTATCGTCGAATCGAGCTGGGCAACTGTAACTCATCGCGATATAATCCGCAGCACGTATTGATCAGCCACGGACTTGGCTAAATGGATAAGCTGGGATGCACACTGTAGAACTTCTCGAAGAATGTTGTGAAGTTGCGAATCAACTCGGGTACCACATCCGTCACGAATGGCTTGGCGGGAGCGGCGGCGGGGCCTGCGAGTTTGGCGGCCGCAAGTGGATCTTTATCGATCTGGCTTTGAACGCCGACGAGCAACTCGCTCAAGTCGCGCAGGCCTTGCAGCGGGAGCCAGGGATTCATCTTTGCCGAATCAGCGGCGTGCTATCGCGACATTTGGGATTGAAGCGAGCGGCATAGGGCGTTGAATGACGAATGACGAAGTACCCAATGACGAAAGAAGGTAGAAACCCGAGACTCAAATGAAATCATCGTTATCAATTCACGATCGATAGAAGTTTTCGGCATTCGTCATTGGGTATTTCGTCATTCGTCATTTCACCCGCTCTGATACCAAACACGCACGAACTGATGCCAATGGCTGGGCATCTCGCCGCTGGTACCGAGCGCGACGTCGGTGGGCCCTTCTTCGTACCGGCTCCAGATGTTTGGCAGAACAACCGTCTCGACATTCACGATTTTGATGTCGAACTCCTTGATCCACGAGTTTGCCGCGGCGAGTGCCGCTTCCATCGACTCGTACTCTCCCGCCTTGAACAGCCTCGGTGCCGACAGCATCTCAGGAACGAAATCGCGGAATTGAATCATGTTTGCCGGCTCCGATACAGCCCTTGCGTTTCGATGAACTTCTCGACCGCTCGCGGCGTGCGGTAGCGAATGCTGCGCCCAGCCGCAACACGCTCGCGAATCTCCGTACTGCTCAATTCAATGATCGGCATCTCGACCTGATGCTCGCGAATCTCCTCCAGTCGTGCGGGCGTCACGAGATGGCGGATCGACGAGAAATCCGGCTCGGGCGAACCCGCACGGCGCACGACCAGCGGGACCGCCAACTCACACAGCCGCTGCGGTTCGCGCCATGTCGGCAGGTCCTTGAGCGAGTCGGCTCCCATCAGGAGGAAGAGCGAACTTCCCGGCTCTTGCTCCGCCACAGCAGCGAGCGTGTCGACCGTGTAGCTGACTCCACCACGATCGATCTCGATCGTCGACACGGCCAATTGCTCATGGCCACCGATTCCTAAGCGAACTATTTCGATGCGATCTCGAGCGGAAGACATCGGCTGCGATCGTTTATGAGGCGGAACCGCCGCGGGAACGAGCAAGACCCGATCCAAACGGCATTGCTCGCGGCAAGTCTCCGCCAATAGCAGATGGCCATAATGAATCGGATCAAAGGAACCGCCGAAGACTCCAAGTTTTTCATTGGTCATTGGACGTTGGTCATTGGTAGGCATTAGCAGCGTCGCCCGTTACGATACCAGTGACAAATGACAAGTGACAAGTGACCCATGGCCAAGCAACAGGAACTATTCGACAGCGAGCCCGCTCCGTGGGAGCTTGACGAAAGCGACGATCGTGTGGTCGCCACGATCGTCTTACCGGAGATGCCGTTCGGCCCTTTCGATTATGTCGTGCCGGAGTCGCTGCGGGCAAGTCTCGAACCCGCGATGCGGGTCCGCGTGCCGTTGGGACGCGGCAATCGCTCAGTCGTCGGCTACTGTGTGCAGGTGTCCAATCGCATCCCCACCGAGCAGCGGTCGCGTCAACTGAAGGAAGTGCAATCGCTGGTCGATCATGCGCCGCTCTTGTCGCCATCGATGTTGCGGCTGACCGAGTGGATGTCGGAGTACTATCTCTGCCCGTGGGGACAAGTCTTGGAAGCGGTTGTGCCGGCGGGAGTGCGACATCAAGCTGGCACGCGCGAAGTCACTTATCTCAGCGTGCCGACGAATGTTGCCGCGCGACTCACGCAACTAAAACTTCCTCGCAAGCAAGCCGAAGCCTTACGGATGCTCGCCGGTTCAAACCGCCCGCTGACGGTGGCCGAGTTATCGAAGGCCGCCAAATGCACTGCGGCTCCGATCAAGGAACTGCAACGCAAAGGACTCGTTCGAGCCGAAACCTGCCGCGAGCTACGCGACTTTGGCGACAAGCCGGTCGTTGAACGGGACCAGCAACTGCGACTGAATGCCGAACAGCAAACGGCTCTCACCAAGACGCTCGACGCATTGAACTCACAGCGAGCCGAGACGATCTTGATTTTCGGTGTGACCGGCAGCGGCAAGACCGAAGTCTACATGCAGGCCATCGACGAAGTTGTCTCGTTTGGCCGGCAGGCGATCGTGCTAGTTCCCGAGATCAGTCTCACGCCGCAAACCGTCTCCCGCTTCCGATCACGCTTCGATCGCGTTGCCGTGCTGCACAGTCATCTCAGCAACGTCGAGCGAAACGCCGAGTGGCGCGAGATCGCCAGCGGCCGCATTCAGGTCGTGGTCGGAGCCCGCAGCGCGATCTTCGCTCCCACGCCGCATCTCGGCTTGATCGTCATCGATGAAGAGCACGATTCATCGTTCAAACAAGATAGCCTGCCTCGCTATCACGCTCGCGATGTCGCGCTGCAGCGAGCCAAGATGGAGAGCGTGCCGGTGGTGCTTGGCTCGGCGACTCCTTCCTTGGAGAGTTGGAGTCGCGCCAAGCATGGCGAGTTCCATTTGGTCGAACTCGAAAAGCGTATCCTCGACCGCCCTTTGCCGCATGTCGGCACGATCGATTTGCGGACCGAGTACCACAGCCGAAGTTCGCGCGGTGCGATCAGTCGCCCGCTGCATCAATCCATCACGGCCGCCTTGAAAGAGAAGGGGCAAGTCATCTTGCTGCTGAATCGGCGAGGGTTTTCAACGAGCATCCAATGCCCCTCGTGCGGCGAAGTCGTGAAGTGTCCGGACTGTGATATCGCGTTGACCCATCATCGCGAGGGTGAAAAGGCCGTCTGCCATTACTGCGATTATCAAATCGTCGCGCCGCCGGTCTGTCCCAGCTGCCAATTCGAGGGAATTCGTTATGCCGGGCTCGGCACCCAGCGGCTCGAAGCCGAAGTTCGTGCCCGCTTCGGCGACGCCCGCGTGTTGCGAATGGACAGCGACACGATGCAGAAACCAGGCAGCCACGAGCGGGCGTTCGCTAGTTTCCGCGCCGGCGAGATCGATATCTTGGTCGGCACGCAGATGATCGCGAAGGGACTTGACTTTCCGAATGTCACGCTGGTTGGCGTGATCAATGCGGACACCGCACTGCACTTCCCCGACTTCCGCGCCTCGGAACGAACCTTTCAGCTGGTCACACAAGTCGCCGGCCGGACCGGGCGTGGTGAGCGCGGCGGCCACGTGTTGGTGCAAACTTTCAGCCCCGAGCATCCGGCAATCATCGCGGCCACGAAGCACGACTATCGCATGTTCGCCGACCAGGAACTTCCCGTCCGCGAAGAGTACGGCTATCCGCCTTTCACATCAATGATGCGGGGCATCATCCGCGGCCCCAGCGAACGGACAACAGAGAGCTTTGCCGAACATCTATGCGCGGAGATTCAGCGCGGCATCGACGAGCAATGTCCCGATGCCCGACTGCTCGGCCCCTCCCCTGCCCCGATCAACAAGCTGCGCGGCAAGTATCGCTTTCATTTTTTGTTGTTCGGCCAAGAGTTCGATGCACTTCGCACCATCGTCCGCGAAACAACCGCCAACGTGAAGTCACCGGAAGACGTGCAATGGGTGATCGACGTCGATGCGATCGATATGCTGTAGCTCAAATGCCCTGGTTCGAGCTTGTCAAACTACTTAGAATGCCAACGCGAGTCGTTTTCCCATCCGTAGCATCCAAATCGCAGGCTCATGGGCTACCGCAGCATCAAACGCGCGCTCGGCGAAACCAATCTCGAACGGAAATGTCGCATTCTGTTTGGGTTGTGCTTGGGAGTGCTGACAGGGTTCACGTTCTGGGGAGTCGATGTCATCGGCGAGGGTCTCGTCATGCAGACGATCCGTCAAATGGGTCGAGACTGGGCCAACATATCGCTGTACCGCTTGCATTGGCATGCATTGGAGAATGACCAACAGTTTCGCGAACAAGTCGTTGAGTTTGAGAAAGACCTGCTTACTGAAGATTATCGTTGGGAGATTCTTGGTACCGGCGCGGATACAGGGTCGTGGATTTTCCTGCGAGATCCAAAAGTTTCCGAGTCGCCGCAGGAGCGGCAACTCATAACGGAGCTTCGAACAAAATGGGTACAGCAATTGCGTCAAGTGGGCCAAGCGGCAGTTGACCAAACTCGCGAAAGCGGCAAAACCGATGGAATACGAGAATCCCAAGACCCTTCAGTCACTCCAGTTTCCGACGATCTCTCTGATTCGTCGAAAAATGAGTATTACTATTATCAGCCCGTTTACTGGAAAGACTCTTGCCTGAAGTGTCACAGTACGACCAACGATGCACTCGCTGCGTCGGATCTCGCGAGTTCGACCCGCTCGGCGGAACCCCCGTTTCGTGTCATCAAGGTCATCATGCCACACGAGGCGACAAGTAGCGCAATTACGTGGACGCGGTGCCTTCTCATCGGAGTTTGGATTCTAACAGTATTTGTGGCCATGATCGGGCTTTACGTCATCGTCCGCTACGTCATCGTCAAGCCGCTAAAACATCTGCGTGATGTCAGCGAAGAAATCAGCCAGGGCAATACGACACTCCGGGCGGAGATCCATACGAATGACGAGTTCGAAGATCTCGCTGATTCATTCAATCGCATGTTGCGGCACATGACCGAGGCGCAAGACGAACTGCGTGATGTCAACGCGAACCTCGATGCCAAAGTCGACGAATTGGCTCAGCTGAACATGCGGCTGTATGACATGAACCGCTTGAAGAGCGACTTTCTTGCCAACATGAGTCACGAGTTGCGGACGCCGCTGAACAGCATCATCGGCTTCTCGGACGTCCTGCACGGGATCGACTCGCTGAACGACAAGCAACGTCGTTATGCCCAGAACATTCAAAAGTCTGGCCGGGTCTTGCTGGAGATGATCAACGACATTCTCGATCTCGCCAAGCTCGAGGCCGGCAAGATGGAAGTACGGCCAAGCGAGTTCCGCTTGGACATTGTCTTGAGCGCTCAATGCGACATGGTCCGATCGTTGACGGAAGAGAAGAACATCGATTTGGACTTGATCGTCAGCGAGGACGAACCGCCGATCTACCAAGACCAGAGCAAAATCCAACAGATCCTCACCAACCTCTTGTCGAACGCCATCAAATTCACTCCCGAGGGAGGCCGCATTACGGTCTCGACCCGGCATTTGCCCGGCGATAAATTCGAGTTGACCGTTGCCGACACGGGCATCGGCATCGCGGACGAAGACCGCGAAGTGATCTTCGAGAAGTTCCGCCAGAGTAGCATGGTGCTGGACAACGATGGACTGACCCGCGAGCACTCCGGAACCGGCTTGGGGCTGTCGATTGTACGCGAGTTATGTAAACTTCTCGGCGGTGAAATCACCTTTGTGAGCGAACTCGGCCAGGGAAGCACCTTCAAGACAATTCTTCCTTGGACGCTGACCGATCGACCGGCGTTCAGCTCCGAACTCTCGGAGAAACTCAGCGCGATGGTCAAGCCGGAGGCAAGTGAGCTTCGCGCGAAGGCTGTGCGGCCGGTGGCATGAGATGGCGGAACGAAGTTGTCGGTGAAGATAATATCGAATATCGAACAAGGAATGTCGAAGTTCGATCTTCAGACGTTCTTCATCCCTTCATCATTCAGCATTCCTTGTTCGATATTCGATATTCCCCTTCACCTCGATCTTGTCCTCCCCAAACCTGAATCAGGCCACCCTCAATGACCGCCTCCGTGAAACCGCTTCCCCGCGTTCACCTCTTCACCGACGGCGGTTGCAGCGGCAATCCCGGCCCCGGCGGCTGGGCGTTCATCCTGCGCCATCTCGCGTCCGGGAAAGAGATGGAACAATCGGGCGGCGAACGCACATCCACCAACAACGCGATGGAATTGACGGCGGTAGTCCGCGGCTTGGAATCTCTCAAGACACGTTGCCACGTCGAGCTGTTCACTGACAGCGTCTATGTCGGCAAAGGACTGACCGAGTGGATGCCGAAATGGAAAGCAAACGGCTGGCGACGGCGCGAGGGTAAGTCGTGGAAACCCGTGAAGAACGAAGACCTCTGGCGCGAGCTTGACCAATTGGCTGCCGAACACGAACTCATCTATACTCGCGTCGCCGGCCACAGCGGTCACCCGGAGAACGACCGCTGCGACGAACTCGCCGTGGCGGCGTATCAGAAGTATCTGTGACAGTATGTCGGCGTTAGAATTCTGGCATGAACGCGAACGCCGACAAATCGCCCGCTGAGCATCTGCTCACTCCAGTACAATTCCTCAAGGGTGTTGGCCCGCAACGTGCGGAGTTGCTCGAGCGATTGGAGCTGCGGCGAGCGGTGGACCTGCTTTTTTTCTTTCCACGCAGCTATCAAGACATGAGCGAGTTGCGAACGGTCCAGCAGCTTGAAGAGAACGTTCCGGTCAGCGTGTGCGGTGTGGTCGAAGAAATCGACGAACGCAACACCGGTACGGGCCGTTCCATGTTGGGAGTGCTGATCCGCCAAGAAACTCAATTCCTCCGTTCGCTCTGGTTCAATCAACCGCACATGCGACAGAAATTCGCCGTGGGACAGCGCGTCGTGCTGTCGGGCAAGCCGAGACTGAATGGCCTCCGATGGGAGATGACACATCCGCGCGTCGAGATCCTCGCCGCCGGCGAGGATCCGCCAAGCGGTCGCATCTCGCCCATGTACTCGCTGACCGAGGGGCTCACGCAACCCGCCATGCGACGCATTGTCGGAAGCATCGCTGAATCCCACTCCGATGCGGTCGAAGAAGTCTTTCCGGAATCGTTTCTCCATGAGAAGAAGCTACTGCCGATCACGGACGCTCTGCGTCAGATTCATGCGCCCGACAACATCGAGCGACTGGAGCACGCCCGTCGGCGGTTCATCTATCAAGAGCTACTTTTCATGCAGTTGGCGCTCGGCTTGCGGCGCAGCAAGCTTCAACAGGAGCAACGATCTCCGGCGCTGCCGGCCAACGCCAAGATCGATGCGAGAATCCGCCGTCTGTTTCCCTTTGAACTGACAGGCGATCAGCAGCAGGCGATCGCGGACATCTCGCACGACATGCAGCGCGAGTACCCGATGAACCGTTTGCTGCAAGGCGATGTCGGCAGCGGCAAGACGGTTGTTGCCGAATACGCGATGCTGCTGGCGGTGGCTCATCAGCATCAAGCCGCCCTGATGGCACCGACGGAACTCCTCGCGCGCCAGCATGTCCGCACTTTGGCCAGGGACTTGCGGGAGAGCCGGGTGCGGATTGCGCTGCTGACGGGCTCGCTCTCAGCGGCCGAACGGCGAACGGCCCTGGAGCGGATCGCAGCCGGCGAGATCGACTTGATCATTGGGACACACGCGATTGTCCAGGCAGATGTAAAGTTCAAACAACTTGGCTTGGTGATCATCGACGAACAGCATCGCTTTGGAGTGAACCAACGCGCTGCGCTGCGTCAAGCGGGGCTTGATCCACATTATCTGGTCATGACGGCCACGCCAATTCCGCGGACGATCTCGATGACGCTGTTCGGCGATCTCGATGTGTCAACGCTCAAGCAGACGCCGCCCGGACGCCAGCCGGTTCATACTTACTTGGGAGAAGAAGGCCAACGCGAGAAGTGGTGGGAGTTCTTTCGCAAGAAGCTCCGCGAAGGACGGCAAGGCTATGTGATCGCTCCGCTGGTCGATGACTCGCCAGAACTCGAAATACAGAGCGTCGAGTCGGCCTACGAGAATCTTGCCAACGGCGAGCTGGAAGCGTTTCGGCTCGGAGTCCTGCACGGACGGCAGAGCAGCGAAGAAAAAGAGGCTCTCATGCAGGCGTTCAACGCGGGCGAGCTTCAGGTTCTGGTCGCCACGTCGGTCGTCGAGGTCGGCATCGACGTCCCTAATGCGACGCTGATGACGATCGAAGGCGGTGAGCGATTCGGCCTCGCCCAGCTTCATCAACTTCGCGGGCGCGTCAGTCGCGGAGCGTATCCGGGGTATGTCTGTGTGTATGCATCCGCGAACTCAGACGGAGCACAGCAACGACTACAGGCGTTCAGCCGAACGACCGATGGCTTTGAGCTTGCCGAATCTGATTTCCAGATGCGCGGCCCCGGCAACCTCTTCAGCCTCAAGCAGCACGGTCTCCCGCCCTTCCGCATCGCCGACCTGACACGAGACTTTGCCGTCTTGGAGGAAGCGCGAGCCGACGCCCAGCAGATGCTCGACGCGGCTCCGGGTCTGGACGCCGAGGAGCTGCAACTTCTCAAACAACGCGTGCTCTTGCGCTACGGCGGCGCGATGGAGTTAGGCGACGTCGGCTGAAGATCGCTCGAGATATTGACTATCGGAATCATCAGCCGGAACGCGCCAGTCCGGTTTTCACCCCTCACCGCGGTCTAGTAGTTGTGGCTTCCAGCCGCCACGTGATTTCACGGGAATTTGTGGCGGCTGGAAGCCACCACTACGTCCGATTGTTTCGCGAACTGAGTGGCATTGGTCTAGCGCCCTGCGGCTGATTATTTGCACCTACCCGTCGTCTCCACCAGTGCGTGTTCGTCCCATGGCGAAGTCGAACTCGCTGATCGCGGGAACCAGCATCGCGACTGTCGTGAATCCATAAGTTCCCGAAAGCACGAGGAAGATGGTCAGCTCGCGATTTCCAAGCATGAAGCTAACGATCGCGAAGAATGTCGCCGCCGGCAGCAACAGCGCGGCCCAAAAGATTGCGGCCGACGGATTGCGGCTGCCGAGCGCGACGTACAAACCAACACTCCCGCCGCCGATAAACGCCAAGAAAGGAGCGTACTGGCCTTGGAACGAGCCGCTGAACGAGATCATGATGGCCAAGCAAGCCACGACACCAAGGAACAGGAAGAACACGGAACCTAAGCTGACGCCGATCGCGGTTCGCGAGTTGGAATAAGTCATCCCGCAATGCAATCCAAGCATCGTGACAAAGATGTCCATGACGGCAAGTCCGCCGTGTAGGAAGGCCAGGTTCTCGGTCGTGATGCCGCGTTGCCACCACAACACGATGCACAACGCCATCGGCAGCAGTGCCATCTCCTTCGTGACCCACAAGACTCCCCAAAGCTTTCCAAAAACAAACTCCTTCGGCGAAATGTCGGTCGCGAGCAGAATGTCCAGCGCCTGTCCGTCCCTTTCATTAGTGACCGAATTGACGGCTAGCGCGTTGATGATAACCAAGCTGACCAAGAAGAAAATCGACAGCGACCATGCGACGGGAGGGATTGTGCCAACCGAGGAACGCGAGGTCGCTGCTCCGGTTGTGATAAACCAGTACAGCGCTCCTGCCGCCATTGCAAAGATGACGAGGTAGGCAAGCCGAATCACCAACACCTTCCGCCCATAGGCCCAAGTACACATCTCGCGCCACAGAATCGGATTGTCCCAGACTTCGCGAGACTTCATCGCCGCCGACTTGCTCCGCGCATCGACGTGGCCGGATCGAGCCGCCTCGGCACGTTGCTGTTTGTCGGCTTGCTGTACCGCCGAAAGCTGTTTGATGTCGTGTTCGGCTCCCCAGATACTCGCCTGTTCATTCTCGTCCGCTTGGCCCGGCCGCAACTCGCGAGACGGATTCCAGACGCGCACCCGCGAGATCGCCCACCCGTTGAGAGCCACAGCGATACCGAGCGAGCTGATGAGATAGAGGTTGACGCCATCGCAGTGGAAGCTGAGCCAGTTGCCTCCGGCGAGTTGTGGTTGGGCTCCGGCCAGGATTGCGCGGAAGGGGCTGAAACCGGTAGCCAACGTTTCGCAGGACAAACCGGCGATGGTCTCGAAGAACAAGCCGGCATGTACCGCTTCCCCGATCGCCGACCAGAGAACGATCGTCAGTGCCGTGAGCGCGAGCGTTTGAAACGTCTTCTCTCGCCACAAACCAAGCATGCTGCCAAGGCTTCCGGCGGCCAGTCCGGTCGTCAGCGTGATGAGGAACACGCGGGCGACCTGCCCGTTCGACACGCCGCCAAGCAGCGTGACGAGCAAGAACACAGGGAGCGCGGCCAGTATCATCACGAAGATGTCGAGCAGACTAGCCAGCAGCTTGCCGATCACCAACTCTCTGTTGCTCAAGCGTGTCATTAACAGCAGGATCAGCGTACGGCGGTCCTTTTCTTGGGATACGGCGCTGGCGGTGCCGAAGGCCGCAAGGAATGTGATGAGTGCAAGCTGGACAGGTGCCAGGATCTGAAACAGACGGGCACCGAACCGCGCCATGTCGCCGACGGTTCGAATGATTTGAAGTTCCGCTAGGTAGAACCAAGCGGTGCAAATCAACACGAGCAACGCCAGCGCGTAGATCGTGCGATACATATAGTGGCGAGCGCGACGCGGAGTCGTTTCTGCCTCGCGAAAGAAAACTGGCCCGACGAACAATCGAAGGCTCCTGCTGGCTGGTATTCCTACTCAAAGTCCGCTCGGCCAGGGGGCTCGCTGAGCGATCCAAGACGTGCCATTATAGTCAGCCAAATCGGACCTTGCCGAGCCGCCGACGGGCGGCTGGCAACCAGCATCCAGTTCGGCGAAAATGACTGCGACAACACACCTTACGGCGATTCTTGAAAAAAGTTCGCTCACCCGCCAATAAAGCAATCCGTCTGCGCATCTCAATCGGAAGGCGTCGAAGGCTGGAAACAGCAGGAACATCGCTTTGAGCGCCGCTGACGAAGGCAAACTCGATTCCGCAGTCGTCGCGGCCCTGTTCGAGCAACACTCGGACGAGTTGTTGCGATTTTTGGTCGGCGTGCTTCGCGACCATCAACTGGCAAGCGATGTCCTCCAGGTCGCGTTTACCAAAATGGTGGAACGAGGCCATGAGACGAGCGAGGAGTCGAGAAAGGCTTGGTTGTTTCGCGTCGCCTACAACGAAGCATTAGCTGTTCGGCGACGGCAGAAGACAGGAAAGAACGTTCTCGAACGAGTGGCTTGGAGCGCTGATCTTTACCGAAGTGACGACTCGCTAGTCCAGCAAGAGAATGTTGAACAAGTTCGAGCCGCCATCGACCAACTCCCGCCCGAACAGCAACGCATTGTGCGAATGAGGATTTACGAAGAGAAGACATTTGCGGTAATCGCGGAGGAACTGAAGATCCCGCTCGGAACCGCCCTTGGCAGAATGCGAGCCGCATTGGCGAAGTTACGAATCAAGTTGGAGTCCGAATAAAAAAGTACGATGGCCTTCCGAGGCCGTCGGTCGCTGGAACGAATAAGAGTTTATTTAACGCGTGGGGCCGGTCTAGAGAGATGAGCGAAACACAAGACAAGCTGAATTGGTTGGCATTTCGTTATGTCGCAAACGAGTTAGATGCGGTCGAAGCGAGTGCTTTCGAGTCGCTGCTGACGACCGACCAAGCGGCACGCGAGGCAGTCGCCAGCGCTGTTGAGGAGACCATTCAAATCCGCCAGGCATTGGCTAATCCTGCTGTCGTCACGGCCGCCTCACAGCGCTCGAATTGGAGTCGCGAGGCGACACGAGTTGCGGTGGTCAGCGTGGGGTGTTGTCTGACGTTGATCTTGGCATTATGCCTTGTCCGTTCATCGATGCCGGTGACAGGTACGGTTGCCAATCAAACAATCGAGAGCAACTCGTCAGTTCCACCTGCCCAGCTCGCTTACGCTTGGGCCGAGGCTCGCGATGGTTTGGCCGAGTTGCAGCCTGCCATCAACGTTGAGTTTGCGGATACATTCGATTCGGTCTTGAACGGAGCCATCGATGCGGAGTCCGAGCAGTCGTTGGTCGCGCCCAGTTGGATGTTGGCCGCTCTGTCAAAGATGGACGGTGAAACCGGCTCAGAAATCGATATTCAGGAGTAAGTCACTCGTGCGACGTTTACTTTGTGTTACGCTTGCCGCGCTATTCGCATGGCCCTTGTTGGCACTTGCTGACAACGATGCGCAGAAGGAACCTGCGAAGGTTGATGAGTCGGCGGCGGCAAAACGTGGCGAGTCGGCCAAGGCACCGCGCGGAAAGGCAGCCAACTCGCAGCCGCTTCCCCCAGTCACGGCCGAGCAAGAAGCCGCAGCGGTTGCCCTCGTGCAGAAGCATCACAACGACTTGTTCGAGCTGTTGATCTACTTGAAGGAAGGGTTGCCTCAAGAATACGAACGCGCAATCCGAGATCTGTCGCGGGCCAGTGATCGGCTTGCTCAGTTCGAGAAGCGAGATCCGCAGCGTCATCAGCTCGAGCTTCAGTTGTGGCAAGCCGCGTCGCGGCGACAACTTTTGACGGCACGCTTGCAAATGGGATACGACGAGTCGTTGCTGACTGAATTACGCGAGACTCTGAAGGAAGAGCAAAAACTTGGGCTGGCCGTCTTGCGGCATGAACGCGCACGACTTACAGGCCGAATCGCAAAGATTGATGAACAGATCACGACGCAAGAGAATACTGCCGAGGCTTCGGTCGAGCGGAAGTTTGCGACCTTGACGAAAGCCGCCAAGAATTCGCAACGCAACGTCAGCGGCAAGAAGCCCAAGCCCGCAGCACGTAAGAACACGAAAGATCCTACCTAGCATCGCAAGGTTCGCCGGTTGCGTGTTTCGCACCGGCAATGACTACAACTTGTGACACGCCAATTTCCCGGAGGGAACGAATGCGAATCAGACTAATCCTGTCACTGGCGATCTGCATGACGCTGGTCGGAGCGTCCTGGCAAACCGCGACAGCCGACGATGCCATCGCGGCGATCAACCAGCGGTTTGCGAGTGCGGACGTTCAGGAAACACCTAACTTCCAGAAACATGTTGTTCCGCTTTTTGGTCGGCTCGGTTGTAACGGCCGCGCCTGCCACGGCTCATTCCAGGGTCGAGGCGGTTTTCGCTTGTCGCTGTTTGGTTACGATTTCCAGGCGGATCACGACGCGATCTTCAATGAAGACAGCCCTCGCGTCGATCGCGAGAATCCACTCGCGAGTTTGATCCTTGCCAAGCCGATCGATGAGGATGTGCATGAAGGCGGAAAGCGGTACGAGAAGGATTCGTGGCAATTCCATGTCATCCGCCGTTGGATCGAAGGCGGAGCGGAGTTCAAGAAAGAGCAAGTTCAAAAGCTCACCGAGTTGAAGATCGTGCCCAACGAGATCTTGCTCAGCAAGACCGGCGAGGAGGTTCAAGTCAAGGCGATTGCCATTTGGGAAGATGGCAGCCAGGAAGATGTCACGCCGCTGTGCCGCTTCCAGTCGAACGACGACCAAGTCGCCGAAATCGATCAGAACGGTCTGGTCACGGCGACGAACCGGGGTGATACGCACTTGGTGATCTCTTATGACAAGGCGGTGGTGCCGGTCCCGGTCATCCGGCCCGTGACGGATCTCGTCGGTGACAAGTATCCACAAGTTGCCGCCAGGACGAAGGTCGATGAGCTGGTGATCGAGAAGCTCCGCAAGTTGGGAGTCGTCCCCTCCGAAGTCTGCGGCGATGCCGAATTCCTGCGTCGAGTGCGGCTCGATCTGACCGGTACGTTGCCGACGGCGGAAGAGGTCAAGGCCTTTCTGACCGACGAAGACTCGAACAAACGCGGCAAGAAAGTTGACCAGTTGCTCGAAACGCCTGCCTATGCGGCGTGGTGGACGACCAAGTTGTGTGACTTTACTGGCAACAACACGCAGAACCTTAATAACGTTTCGTCAGTTGGTCGCGAACATCCACCGACCCAGGATTGGTACGACTGGATCTATCGCCGAGTCGAGCAGAATGTGACATACGACAAGATCGTCGAAGGAATCGTTGCGAGCAACAACATGCCGCCCGGTCAGTCCTATACGGAATACTGCAAGATGATGAGCGATGTCTATCGCGAGGACGACAAGTCGTACGCCGACTTGCCCGCGATGGAGTATTACTGGTCGCGGCGTGACTTCAACAACAACATGGAAGCTCGCGCGATCGGATTTGCTTATTCCTTCATGGGACTGCGGATTCAGTGCGCCCAGTGCCACAAGCATCCGTTTGACGTTTGGTCAAAAGACGACTTCCATCAGTTCAAGAACTTCTTCGCGCGGATTCAGCCAGCGGCTCGGAATGCCCCTCGCGAATATCGTGACGAGTACAACAAGCTGGTCAAGGAACTGGGCATCGAAGGGAAACGCAACAACGAGTTACAGCGTGAATTGCCAGCGTTGTTGAAGGAGGGAAAGACGATTCCGTTCGGTGCGATTACGACAAGCAACCGGCTGCTACGGACAAACAATCCCGACGAAGAGTACCCGAAGTTCGACGACGGCAAACTGCTTGGCGGTGATGTTGTCGATGTGATGAAAGTCGATGATCCGCGGAAGGTCGTCATGGACTGGCTTCGCGGTGCTGACAACCCGTTCTTTGCCAAGGCGTTTGTCAACCGGACATGGGCCGCGTACTTCAACGCCGGCATTGTCAACCCGCCGGACGATTTGAATCTCGCCAACCCACCCAGCAACAAGGCGTTGCTCGATCACCTCTCGAAGGGCTTTATCGAGAGCGGCTTCGACATGAAGTGGGTGCATCGGACGATTGCCAACAGCGACACCTATCAGCGAAGTTGGCAGCCGAACGACACAAACAAGTTGGACGAGCGGAACTTCAGCCGCGCCGTTCCTCGTCGCCTGCCCGCCGAAGTCGCTTACGACGCGATTCAGCAAGCGACGGCTTCCAATGCCAAGGCGAAATCCCTTTGTGACAGTATCGACGGCCGCGCGATCGCGATCGCCGGTGCAAGTGCCCGCAACGGAGGCAACAATGGACCGGCCTTCGCCCTGGCCGTGTTCGGCAAGTCGACTCGCGAAAGCAACTGCGATTGCGATCGGTCTTCGGAACCGAGCTTGCTGCAAACGGTCTTTTTGCAGAATGACCGTGATGTGCTGGGTTTGGTCGACGCCAATCGAGGCACTTGGCTCGATGGTGTCGCCCGCGACTTGAAGCCCCAGCCAACCACGGACGACGCGGCCACCGGACGAAAGAGCGCTTCGCTGGAGAGCCAGCTCAAGGCTGCCGAAACGCAGCTCCAGCGTTTTAAGAAGGCGAATAACGAGCAGCAAGTTGCCAAAGCCGAGAGGAGAATCTCGCAGTTGGAAAAGCAACTCAATGAATCGAACGCGAGTATCGCCAAGGTGACAACTCAGCCGCACGAAAGCGCCGACGAGAAAGTCACCAGCTACATTGTCGACGCTTATCTTCGTACGCTCAGCCGCTATCCGCAGCAGAGCGAGTTGACTCGTTCAGTAGCTTACGTCCAAGAGGCGAACGATCCCGTCGAAGGACTCGGCGATATCCTCTGGGCGCTCATTAACACCAAGGAGTTCATTGTTAACCATTAATCGTGGGGTGCGCCGCCCGCGTGCCCGTCTAACAAACAGCCGACACGGTTCCGGCACGCTTGCCGCGTGCTCCACTTGAAAGGACGAAGAATGAGAATTCATAAGACGTGTGATGGAGTGAAGCGACGTGATTTTCTGAAGGTCGGCGTGCTCGGCGGTGCCGGGTTAAGCTTGGCCAGCTATCTGCGACTTTTGGAAGCCGGTGAGGTTGCCGAGAAGTCGCGCGGCATGTCCGCCATATTCGTGAATTTGCCAGGCGGTCCGTCGCATATGGACACCTTCGATTTGAAGCCGAACGCGCCCACCGAGTTTCGTGGCACGTTCAATCCGATCGATACCAACGTGCCTGGAATCCAGATCAGCGAGCATCTGCCGAAGCTGGCCGGTTGCATGGACAAGTTCGTCATCTTGCGCGGCGTCAGCCATACGCTGGGCGCTCACGCGCTCGGTCAGGAATACGTCAATTGCGGCAGTCGGCCGTTGCCATCGCTGGAGTATCCCGGCTACGGTGCGGTTGTCGTGAAGGAAACGGAGCAGAACAACCCGACCGACTTGCCGTCGTTCGTTGCCGTGCCTAACAACACGCAACAGCGCCCCGGCTTCCTCGGCGTGAAGTATGCTCCGTTGAATACCGGCGACACACCAAAGGCGGGTCAGCCCTTCAGCGTCCGCGGCATCTCGCTGCAAGGCGGTTTGACCGTGGCCCAAGTCGAGAAGCGGCAAGGGCTGCTGAGCGACCTGGACGCAACGTTCCGCGCGGTGGAAGAGGACAGCCAGTTGCTGGAAGGTCTCGATCGCTTCAGCGAACAGGCCCATTCCATCATCACTTCCAAACGCTCGCGCGACGCGTTCGACATCAGCAAGGAATCGCCGGCGTTCGCCGAACCGTTCGGCGCAGATCCGTTTGGATTGAGTTGCTTGCTCGCGACGCGGTTGGTCGAGTCAGGTGTGCGTTTCATCACGCTACAACTGGGCGGCTGGGACACGCATCAAGATAACTGGACCCGCTTGAGCAAAGGCAACGGCCGTAGTCCCGGCTTGCTGCCGCAGCTCGATACCGGTCTCTCGTCGTTGCTGAACGGTTTGGAGCAGAAAGGTCTGCTCGAATCGACGGCGATCTTCGTGACTGGCGAGTTCGGTCGGACGCCGAAGATCAACACGCGCAGTGCCGAAGGCGGCCGCGATCACTATCCACGCTGCATGTTCATGTTGCAGGCAGGTGGTTCGGTTCGCGGCGGACAAGCGATTGGCGAAAGCGACGAGAAGGCATCCATGCCGGCCAACGAAGGATTCACGCCGGATGATGTCGCCGCTTCCTTCTATCACAATGTCGGCATCGACCCCGCGAAGGAGTATCAGACAAACACCGGCCGGCCGATCACAATCGTCCGCGATGGTTCGGTGATTCGAAAGATGTTTGCGTAAGGCGAAACAAACAACCTTCCGGCGGGTTCAATCCGCCGGAAGGTTTTTCTTCCCATGCCGCTTCTATGGGGCTCGCAGGATTCTGAGCCCGCGTCGTATTCTGACTGGATTCTGGGAACGATGGATTGCACCTGGAAGATTTCACCTTTTCGATTCTTGGAGACCCATCAATGAAGAACGTGTTGAAGACCATGACGTTGTTGGCCTTGGCTTTGTTAATCGCTGTGCCACTGTCCGCGGAAGATAAGAAAAAGAAGAAGGGCGAGAAGGGTGGCAACCCGCTGGCCGCGACCGTCAAGAAGGTGAAAGACGCGGGTGCTGATGAAGCCACCGTGGAAAAGGTCGAAGCTCTGGCGAAAGAGTATGGACCGAAGTTGGCCGAAGCCCGCGAGGGGCTTGGCGATGCAGGAAAGAAATTGGCGGAAGCGCGTAAGGCTGCCGCCGCCGAAGGAAAGAAAGGCAAAGATTTGCAGGCCGCCGTTGAAGCCGCCGTGCAATTGACGGACGAGCAAAAGGCCGCTCAAAAGGAATCGCAGGCGCTCACGCAGAAATTCAACGCCGCGGTTGCCGCACTGCTCACGCCCGAACAGGCCAAGGCCGCGGGTGTCGCAGCCAAGGGTGACGGCAAGAAGAAAAAGAAGCAGGCTGAGTAGGCTACAAGCCTCGCAGAATTTGAGATACGTCAGAATCCCCGGTGTCCGTGAGATGCCGGGGATTCTTTGCGTTTTAACGGGGCTCAAGCCGCCGGGCGGGGATCCGTGAGACCATTCCCGGCGATCGCGAGTAGGATGAACAACAGCGGATCGCGGTGCCTTGGCAGCAAGGCCGTGCAAATCCTGTGGCCTACTGGCCGAATAGTTGCTATCAATCGGTAATCCCGTAGAACATTTCGCCGACGGATTCCCCAGCGAGTTTCTGAATGAAGACGAATCGCACAACAACCGGCTTGCTGCTGATCGTTGTGCTGGCATTTCTTGGCGTGGCGCTGTTGGTAATCCCGCCGAAGATTGCGGCGATTTTCAATTCGCTTCCCGAGAACACTCCGCAGTGGTTGGTCTACGTCTACGCCGGACTTGTTGGAACCGGGGCGTTATTGCTGCTGGGATGTACGGTCACGATTCTGTGGCGGCTGTGGATCCGCACGAGACGGAAACAAGAGCGTCACGCTCGGCGCGTCAAGAATCCGAGTGAGCTGACGCGGGAGCAACGCGAGTACGAAGTCGAAGAGAACCTGAAGTCGGTCGACGATCTTCAGGCGGAACTCGACGCCGACAACGCGTTCCGGCGCGAGCTGGACCCGCTGGCGCATAAGATCGCCGAAAAACGTGAGTCGCAGCAGTTGGAGATCGTCGCGTTTGGGGCCATCTCTAGCGGCAAGTCCTCGCTGCTGAACGCGCTCGCCGGCGATGATGTCTTCGTCACCGATCTCAAAGGCGGCACCACCGCCCAGCGCAACGAGATCCCTTGGCCCGGTATCGACAGCGTGATGCTGGTCGATACGCCGGGGCTTGGCGAAGTTGACGGTGCCGCCCGCGGAGCCGTGTCGGCAGGCTCCGCCAAGGACGCCGATCTGGTGTTGCTGGTCGTCGACGGGCCGCTGCGCGAATGGGAATTCGAGTTGCTTACGCAGTTGGGCGACATGGGAAAGCGGGTGCTGGTCTGTTTGAACAAAGAAGATTGGTATGACGCCGACGAGCGGGCGTCACTGCTTGGCCAGATCCGCCAACAGGTGAAGAGCTATGTGGACGCAGACGATATCGTAACCGTCCGGTCGCAATCGACGCAGCGTCCGCGAGTGCGCGTCTTGAGCGATGGCACGGAAACCGAGGAGATGGTTGATGTCCCGATCGATATCAGCGCCTTGGCCGATCGGATGATGAAGATCGTCAAACGCGATGGCCGCGATTTGCTGCTCGGCAATCTGTTGTTGCAGTCGCGCGGATTGGTTGACGAGGCGCGGCGGCGAGTCGAGGACTCGCTGGATCGACGAGCTTGGGAGACGGTCGATAAATACATGTGGGGCGCCGGCGGGGCGGCGGCCTTGAACCCGTTCCCGATTATCGATCTGATCGCGGGCTGCGCGATCTCGACAAAGATGGTGGTCGATCTAGGGCGCGTCTACCGCCAAGACATCGATCTCGACGCCGCGGTCACTTTGGTGGGGCAACTGGGAAAGAACTTGATCTCGATCCTCGGCGTCAGTGCCGCGACGCCGATTGTAGCTCCCGTCGTGGCATCGCTGCTCAAGACGGTGCCCGGCGTCGGGACGCTGGCGGGACAGTTGCTGCAAGGAATCGTGCAAGCTTTGATCACCCGTTGGATCGGGGCGGTGTTCATCCATTACTTCAAGAACGAGATGCAGCGGCCCGAGGGTGGATTGGCCGCGCTGGCTCGCAAAGAGTGGGAGAAGCTGACAACAATGGACGAACTGAGAAAGCTCGTTCGTGCCGCGAAAACGCATTTGTCATCCAGAACCGACGAAAACTAAGTTCAATGACCGAGCCAACGCTTCTAAAAGACGACCACTACCAGCGAGCCATTCAATCGCTGACGCAAACCTTGGAGAAGCTGCGCAATTGCTCGGAAGAAGAACGCGGCATCCTGCAGAACGACCTGCGCCAATTGCAGGACATGAGCAACAAGTTGACCAGCGGCCGCGTCGAGATCGTCGTGTTTGGCGAGATCAGCACAGGCAAGTCCGCCTTGATTAACGCACTGGTCGGTCGCGAAGTTGCCGCGGTCGATGTGCAAGGTGGTTGGACCAAAGAGATTTGGAAAGTCGACTGGGAGGGTGCCGGCTACTGCCTTCCAGGACTTGCCGATTCACAAGTCGTGTTGGTCGACACGCCTGGGTTAAACGAAGTTGGTGGTGCTGCCCGAGCCGAGATGGCTCGTGAAGCCGCGGAACGCGCGGACTTGATCCTGTTCGCGACAGACTCGGATGTGAACGAGACCGAGTTCTCCGCGCTGTTGACCTTGGCGAGTGTTAGCAAGCCGCTGATCGTTGTTCTGACCAAGAAGGATCTCTACTCGCCTGAACAACGCGTCCGGCTGCTGGAGGTCTTGCGCGACGATCGCTTGGCGAACGTGGTTTCCGACGAAGACATCATCATGACCGCGGCCGATCCCCGCGAAGTCGAGTACATTATCGAAGACGCCAAGGGCAAGACGCGGAGCGAGTGGCGCAGGCCCGCTCCCGACGTAGCCGAACTGAAAGCCCGGATTCTTGAGTTGCTTGAGCGCGACGGTCTCGCACTCGTGACACTGAACGCCGCCATGTACGCCGCCGATAAATCGGATCGCATCGCCTCGTTGCGAGTTCAATTGCGTGACAAGCATGCGAATCAAACGATTTGGAGTTACGCCGTCGTCAAAGCGGCTGTTGTTGCGTTTAATGTCGTGCCGCTGCTTGACACGCTCGGTGGCTTGGCTGTCGATGCCACGATGATCTACACCTTGGCACGTATCTATCGACTGGAGATGTCATGGACGCATGCTCGCCGGCTCGCAACCTCGATCGTCCAGGCAGCAGGTTGGATGATGCTCACCGAAGGCGCGACCCACCTTGCTTGCGGAGCGTTCAAGTTGCTAACCGTCGGTTACGGCACGATCGTCACGGCTGTCCCACAAGGGGCAGCGGCAGGTTACGGCTCGTACATCGTTGGACAGGCGGCGAAGTACTACTTCGAGCATGGTTCGTCTTGGGGGAGCGAGGGACCGAAGCAAGTTGTGCGTCGTATTTTGGACGAAACCGATAAGCAGTCGGTGCTCGACCGGTTGAAGAACGAGATTCGCAAGAAGCTCTTGTCAAACCGGCATGCTCCCGGCGGAAAATAGCGGCGTGGTGGCTTCGCACGTGAACGATCATTGGCCGCTGCACCCACTTAGTAGTCGGCCCGCAATAGGAAGAGCCGAAGCGTACGTCCTCCTGGGCGTTCCGTGTTGAACGAGAAAGAAAAGATCAACCGCATGAAGACCGGGCCGGCAACCGATAAGGGGCAACAATTCAACCGCTATCCGTGGTATGCCGTGCGGATCTGGCATGGGATGCGGCTTGGGGATTTCTATCGGCTGCTGTGGAAGAACCGCTTTCGCGTTCATCCCGTGCATTGGAAGCGGGTCTTCACCGTGACTCTGTCCGGTTGTATGAACTCGACGTTCGGCGTGCTGCAAAGCCTCGTCTACGGCCGCCGGATCGAGAGCACCGTCGTTGATCCGCCGCCGATATTTATCATCGGGCATTGGCGAAGTGGGACGACGTATTTGCACGAACTGCTGGTGCGCGACAAGCGGTTTGCGTATCCCACGACTTACCAGTGCTTCATGCCGCATCATTTCTTGGTGACCGGGTGGTTTCTGCCCAAGCTGCTGCGGTTCCTGCTGCCTTCCCAGCGCCCCATGGACAACATGGTGATGGGGTTTGACCATCCGCAGGAAGACGAGTTCGCACTGTGTTCGCTCGGTGCGCCAACACCTTACTTCCGCATGGCCTTTCCCAACCACGGCCCGGCCTACCAGGAATTCCTGGACATGCAAGACGTCGACAAGCGGGACCTGCGACGGTTCAAACGGGCGCTGCAGTCGTTCGTCAAAGCACTGACCCATCGCTACCGCCGGCAGTTGGTCCTCAAATCGCCGCCGCACACCGGCCGCATCGAACTGTTGGCCGAACTGTTTCCGGGCGCGAAATTCATTCACATCGTGCGCGACCCGTACCTGCTGTTTGCCTCCATGCGACGAACTTGGCAAGCCATGGACGGCGTGCAGAGTTTTCAAAAACCCAAGCATGACGATTTGGACGAGTACGTCTTGAGTTGCCTGGAGCGAATGTACGGCGGTTTCGAACGGCAGCGCGCGCGGATCGACCCGGCGACGATTTGCGATCTGCGTTACGAAGATCTGGTACGCGATCCCGTCGGACAGCTACAGGTCGTATACCAGGCGCTCGAGCTGGGAGACTTTGAAGACCTGCGACAGGATCTTGAGGAGTATGTCGCCCAACAAAAGGATTACCAGCCGGGCCGCCACGAACTGACGCCCGAGTTGACGGCGGAAGTCGATCGTCGCTGGAGCGGCTATCGCGACAAATACGGCTACGCTGCGTCGACGCGCGGCGAAAGCTAGAAATGATACTTCGCGCAGGCGACTTGAATTCCAGGACTGACTTCGATGATCAGCCCGACTTCTCCGCGTTTCGGCCGCAGATCGCGCTGCGCGGCCTGCCAGGCGTTGGCCAGCGACGATGTAAACAAGTCCTTGTCCTTCGCGGCGACATCCACGACCGGCAAGTGTCCCAGCTGCAGCACCTCGATCAGCCGCGATGTAAACGACGAGGAGAATTGCGGCGGGAGGATCAGCGTGGGTTGGACCGCGTCCGGTTCTTCGCCGGCCAGGAACTCGCGCACGAACTCGGCGATGCACTTCAAGTAGTATTCCTCGATGTTCGGGTCTTGTTCCATCTGCAAATACGGTCGACCGTCGGTCAGTCGCGATTCGCAGAGAAATGCGTCGATGTAGTCGGTGAAGTACTTGATCGCGAGCCGGCCAAAGCCTTCTTGCGTGGGCCGTCCGTCGTCCAGAATCATGGCCGAGGCGGTTTCTTGGACGCCGCGCAGATCGGTCGGCCGCACGTGCGTGTTGTTTTCGACCTCGGAGGCGACGACCATGACCTTCCGGTACTTGCCGGCGATGATCGCCTGGCGGGCGACGTCGCAGGCGTTCAACGTACCCATCGCACTGTTCACGATGTCAAAGGCAAACGTCTTGCGGGTCGACAAAGGATCGACGTCCGCGTTCATCCCAAGTTCACCCGCGATGATCGCGGCGACCGCCGGTTCGGAAATGAACTCGGATCGGTAGACGCCGGTGAATATCAGCAATTCAATGTCCTCGCGCCGATACTTCGACTGTTCGAGGCATTGCTCGGCGGCAGCGACGGCCAGCGACACGGTGTCATTATCTGTCGGTGTATGGTCAGCGGGGACGACGCCGACGCTTTCGATGCGGGCGCATGGAATGTTGCCATTAGGCGAGGTTTCGCGCCGCTTGGCCGCGAGTTGGCTAAGCGGCTTACGACCGCTGGATTGGGCCTGCCGCAGTCGTTCCGGCAAGTCATCGAGTGTGTACAGCGCCGTGCCCACGGTTTGGCCGGAAGCGGAGATGGGGAACATGACTTGCTGATCCGACTGGATCTGGCCGTCCAGGATGGCGTCCCAGAGGGCCACGAAGTGACTGGTCGAAGCCGTGTTGCCGCGCTCGGCAAGGTTGTTGATTGTGTTGGCGCGGATGTTCTTGTTGGCCAGCAAGTTCATCGCTTGCTTGGCCGCGTTAATGGACGACTCGGAAGTCTGATGCATGATGATGTGGTCCGCCGTATCGCGCGACCAGAGGTTGGCGGCGCAGATCGAAGCGGCATGCAGGACGGAATGCTTGATGGCCACGGAAGCCAGCTTGCTGGGTTGCGAGTACATGATCGCGCCGCCGTGTGGCTGGTCCGTCGCCTTGCCGATGCACAGGTCGCTGTAGCTGCCCAGCGTGTAGAGATTGATGTCGTGAAAGCCGACGGTGTCGTCGACGGAATTCTCCAAGATCACCGCCGCCCCCGCGTCGCCCAACGTCAAGCAGGCCAAGCGTTCGTCCTTAAACCCTTCGATCTCTCGCTGGGCCGTCTTCGTCAAGTGCGTGATGTACTCGCCACTGACGACCAGCGCGCACTGAGCGCGGCCCGCGGCCAAATAGGCCTGCGCGACGTGGATCGCCGTGAACATGCCCGCGCAAGCGTTGCTAACGTCGAAGGCCAGCGCGTTGTCGCAGCCGAAGTGTTTCTTCAGCCGGACGGCCGTGCTGGGCTCGAAGGACATGCGGTCGGGACCATCGTGCCGGGAGATGCTGCAACAAATCAGCAGGTCGATGTCACCGGCCGCTCGGCGCGAAGACGCCAAGCACTGCTCGATGGCCTTGGTGGCCAGATCGATGGAGAACTCCGTCGTGCCGGCCTCGCGATGGTTGCGGATGCCGGTAATCAATTGCAGCGGAAACGTCACCTCGCGCGTACACGCTTGTAAGACCTCGCCGGTCGAAACGACCGTGGGCGGCAGGTACACACCCAGGGATTCGATGACCATGTTCTTCGAGCCCACGGCGTCAGCGGCGATGTTCGCATCATCACGCTCGGTCCGCGGTTCGCCGCGCTGGGCGAGCCGGGGATGATCCGGCAAACGCAGCAACTCGGCGATTTCTGCGATCGAGGGATGTGCTTCGACGAGCGCTGGGGTGAGGTGATACCCTTGCTCAATCACCATTGCCGCGACCCTCACCCGGTCGGCGGCGCCGCCTCCCCAACTGCCGATGTTTTCGTAGATGCCGATGTCTTTGGTCCTGAGCGCTTGGCTCCACGCATCCAGCAGTTGCTCTTCCAGCGAATCGCGCGGCGGCGTCTTCAATTCGGCCAGCAGTTGGTCGCGGTCCACCTCGCCGCGCTCGGTCAGCGGGATGCCACTCAGCGGCAGCAGCGCCAACGAATCGGCACCGTCAAAATGCTGCTTCAAGACCCGCCGGAGAGCGATCAGGCTGGGCATGGAATCGGATTGCGGCACGAAACAACCGACCAAGCTCGGCGGTCCGTTCTCTTGGCAATACTCAATTGCCTCCACCTCGTCAATCGACGCCAGCGCAGCGAGCGCCGAGCGAACTTCGTCCTCCTTGGTCCTGCTCAAGGTGTGCGAGAGGCCGCCTTCGTGCCCCATCTCGTCGGCAGCGGGCTGGACCGTGATTCCCAGCGAGTGGCAGCATGCGGCCAAGTGCCGGCTGAGCGATTCGATGGTGGGATGCTGCATCACGATGTCGGGCGACAGCGGAAATCCCAGCCACTTCTCCAAGTCCATCGAGATTTCCATTCCGATCAGCGAGTCGACGCCGAGCAGGGCCAGCGGCTTGCCGATGTCGATGCGGTCCGGCGGCACATTCATCTTTTGCGAAAGCTGCTGGACCAGCCAGTGCTGGATGCTGCGGCAAACTGCCAGCTCCCGAGCTGTCATCGCCGGTCCCGCAGAGTCGGGCGTCGCGGCGTCGCTCGCGGCCGCTTCGGCGATGTCCGTCGACAGCCACTTGGCGACCACCTTGAGTTCGTTCTGCTGAAAGTCATCGCGGCACGCCGTCCGCTTGATCTTGCCACTGGTGGTGCGGGGAATACTGTGTGGTCTGACCAGCACGATGGCGTAGGGGACCAATTCGTGATTCTTGTTTAACTCGGAAGCAATCTCGGCCACCACTACGTCGGTGTCGATGTCGGATTGCCCGCGCTCGACTTCGTGGACGAGCACCAAACGCTCTTCGTTGTTAACGCGGACCGAGAAAGCGGCACCAGCGGACGAGCGAAGCGACTCGGAGCAGCCTTCGGCCGTCCGTTCGATGTCCTGCGAATAGTGGTTCTGACCGCGGATAACGATCACATCCTTGAGCCGCCCCGTAACGTACAAATGGCCTTCGTGGATAAACCCCAAGTCACCGGTTCGCAAGTACGGCCCTCGGTCGGAGCCAGACAGTTCACCGCCAAACATCTCTTCCGTCAACTCGGGGCGGTTCCAATATCCTCGTGCAACACTCGGACCGGACGTCCAAATCTCGCCGACCCGGTCGTCCGCGCATCGCTCGTGAGTCTCCGGGTCGACAATGACGACGTCGCTTCCGGGAGTAGCGTGTCCGCAAGCCACAAACGCCTGGCCGTCGTCGCCCGTCACCACCACCTGATTCTCTCTGAGCCGTTGCGGGCAGAAGTGAACCACGGTCGGCGCGGCGGGACCCGTGCCGCCGGTGATCATCAACGTCGACTCGGCCATCCCGTAACAGGGATAAAAGGCTTCGCGCCGGAACCCGCAGGGGGCAAACGTCTCGGCGAACTTGTCGAGAACTTCATCGCTGATCGGCTCGGCCCCGCAGAACGCGATTCGCCAACTGCTCAAGTCCAATTCGGCCCGCTGCTCGGCGCTGATCTTCTCAGTGCATAGCTGGTAAGCGAACGTCGGCCCACCGCTGATGGTTCCCTGGTATTGGGTAATCGCTTTAAGCCAGCGCACGGGATTTTGCACGAACGACACGGGCGACATCAGCGTGGTCTGCGCTCCCACAAACATCGGTTCCAAGATACCGCCGATCAGCCCCATGTCGTGAAACATCGGCAGCCACGTCACACCCATGCCGTCGGGGTCAATCCGAAAGCCATCGCGAATGGCGGACAAGTTGTGGATCAGGTTGCCGTGCGTGACCATCACTCCCTTGGGATCACCCGTCGACCCGGACGTGTACTGCAGGAAGGCGATGGCGTTCTCGTTCGCCATCGAGTCGGGGCCTGGGCCATCGTCGCCCACCGGCATGTCACCAGTGGTCAGCCACCGCAGCGACCGCAGTTCGGGAACTGAGTCGAATTGATGCTCGATGCTGGTATGGACGTCGGTGGTGGTCAGCGCCAGCGTAGCGCCCGAATCGACTATGATCTTCTGCAGCAGATCGCTGGCCCGCTTTCGGCGCGGCGGTTGCGTGGGGACGGCGATCACTCCGGCATGCAGACAGCCCAAGAACGCGGCGATGTATTCCAGACCGGGGTCGTAAACCAACAGAGCCCGCGTGCCCACGTCAGCCTGCGACCGCAACAGCGACGCGATGTTGGCCGCCCGCTGTCGGAGCATTTCGTAGGTCCACTCGATCGGCCGCGTATCGCCGTCGCCCAGGTATACGTAAGCCAATTGGTTTGGCTGCCGCACCGCCCACTCGCGAAGTACATCGATGAGAGTAGCGGATATGGATAGGGACCGTGTCATGTCCGATTCGATAGGTAGTCTGGGCATTCGCAAATCCGAATCGTGAAATTGGTCTCGCGTCGAACTTACAATGCTAATCTCTCGAAGCCGGAGTCGCGAGCGGCAGTTCGAAACAGGCAATCTCTTGTTCGTTGCGAGCCAACAAGTAAGCACCCGCGAGCACCGGATAGTTCCAGGTCCGCGAGGAGAGTGCCGGAAGCCGGGCGACTTCCACGAAGCGGGCCGGGGCGGCTTCAACCAGCACCACGTCGCCCGACTCGGCTTGCACCAACAACAGGTCGTCAACCAGCAGCACTTGGCCGTGGCCAAATCCCCGCTCCTTCCACCGCCGAGTGTGTGCGGCAATATCAACACACTCCAGCAAGCCATCGCTCAGCCCATAGGCGTAACCGTCACGCACGACGGTCGACGTTGCCTTGGTCCTCAACAACCGCGGCTCGTGCCACAACTCTTTGACGCGCCAATCTTCTCCCGTTTTGCCTATTTCCCATAGTTGCGCGCCGTTCCCATAGCCTTTGGTCAGTAACAATTGTCGATCAGAGATCGGGACTGGTTGTGACGTGTTGGACGAGACGGACGACCACGGATGCTCCCACAACAACGTCCCGTCAACCGGATCATGGGCCGTGACGCTGCTGTGATTCACGATCAGGATCTGGCGCTTTCCGTCGAGCGTGGCGATGGTGGGCGAGGAGTAACTGGACGCGTCGTGGCCGGTCTTCCACACCACGTCGCCCGTCTGCTTGTCATAGGCAACGAGCGTCGCGAACGCCGGGCCATCGTCGTGACCGGTCGTGACCAAGATCAAGTCGTCCACCACCAGCGGCGAGACGGCGATCCCCCAGCGCAGCGTGACCGCGTCGTTCTCTTCCAGAACGTGGTGCGTCCAAAGCCGGCTGCCGGTCTGCAAGTCGAGACAGTTCAGCACGCCGGTCGCGCCCATCGTGTAGACCTTGCCCTGGTCCACCGAAGGCGTGGCCCGCGGACCAATGCCGCCGATGGTCGATTCAAAGCGAATCGGATCGGCGTGCGTCCACAGTACATCGCCGGTGAGCAAGTCGTAACAGACCACCAACTCTTGATCGCCGGACTGCTGTTGAGTCAACGCCACTTGGCCAACCACGGCAAACGAAGAAAAGCCGGCGTCGTCACCGATCGAACGCCGCCACAACAGCCGAGGCGGGCGAGCCGACCAATCTCGAAACAATCGCACGTCCTTAACGACCGCGGACCGATCCCGCCCGAGGAAGCTGAGAGAATCGTGGGGGCTCGGAGTAGTATCGATCGGCGCGTCGTTCGTCGGTCGCTCGCCGACACCAAACTCTTCCGAATGCGGTTCGCTCGACCACCGCCAAGTCAGAATCGGTACGAGGTCTCCCGTGTAAGCGTGGACCCGCAGCAGCGACACGGCCAGCAGCACAAGTCCCGCGAGCGCGGCCAGCAACATGCATCGAAGTCGCATCCGGATCCGGGAACCGAAGGCCAACCACATCACAAACCATACCGACGACACTCCAATCACCGAGGCGGTGGCGATGACGCGCGTCGAACCCGTCAATTGCGGCCAGGTCCAAAACACCACCAGCGTGACGACCGACAACACGGCGTTCAGCAACATGGGCCGATAGCGGATCCCCTGCCCTGGCGCGGACGGCGACCACTGCTCCGCCGACTCCGGCGAAGCGTCATCTGCGTCGGTGATGGTCTCGGACGGCATCTGGTGATCCTGCTATGATGGTTGCCGACCACGTGAACACAATCCCGGCGAATCGCGGGACTCGTCGGTCCGGTGGGCTCCCAGGGTGTACCAAGCGACTGCCCTTGCAGTGTACCGTAGGTGTCGCTTCAGATAAGTCGTTGTCCACCATTTTCGCTTCGAACGGGAACAATTTCCCAAACAGCCAACTCGGCCAGATTCGAGGCTGTCCGCATGGCCTCAACTCATGTCACCACTGGGATTTGGTGTCGTTACTGGCTGGTTCCACTTTGGCGGTGGCCCGTGAATTGCATCTCCGATCCGAACTGCGGTCTCAATTCCGCCGAATTGGCAGCGAGATTCGAGATGCGGCGAGTCTGTTCTGCATGAAGTCCGCCAAATTGCACTCACGACGAATGGAACCTGTGAGCAGCCGCTCATTTGGAGTTAGATCGGCGGACTCGACAAATTGGTTCGTCCATTGATCCAACACCCGATAAATACTCAAACTGCACGTATCGAATGAAACGAAATCGACGGCGACTCAACTCGGGAGGACGTCCATGCCGACGCAGCCACCTACGAATCGAAATCTCAAACTCGCCACCTGTGCCGTCGCCTTCGCGACCGCGATGGGAGGCTCGGCCTTCGCATCGGCGAGCGAGTTTGAAACAATCGGCAAGATTGAACGATACTGCACCGTCAGTTGGCGTAATGCCGGGATCTCGCAGCAGGAGTGGGATGATTGCACCCAACAGGCGCTCGTCGAGTTACTCGATCGTATTTCTCGGGATGGTTTGCGCGAAGCGATCGGCAACGTCGAATCGCACGAACGCCGCGAGCTGAATCGCACGGTCTGGCGCACGGTACAGCGGTGGCGTCGCCGGCCGCGGCCGCAGACGTTCGACGAATCGTGGAGTGGCGAACAGCATGACGCTTGCCGTGGTGATGAAACGGAGAACGCCTGGGAGCAGATTGCTTCCGTCAGCGAATCTTGTCTGAGCCAGCGGCAGCAACAGATTCTGTCGATGATGCGCGACGGCTGGCGAATCGGTGAGATCGCGGAAGAGCTTCAAATCCCCCAATCGCGCGTCAGCGACGAAAAGTACAAGGCAATCGTTAAGCTGCGCAGCGTTCTCTGGATCGCTTGACGACGGGAGTTAGCGAACGCGGCGAGTGTCTATTTGTCCGGCTCGACCAATGACAGAACGAGTGCCCACGTCGCCCAGCTGCTCGCCGCGATTGAGATGAATTGATCCTCGCCGTGCGGGAATCCGGACTCGTAGTAGGTCTGGAAGGGCTTGGCACGAGTTGTCACGTGCCAAGAGCCGTCATCGAGTTGCGCGTCGACCAGAAACTTCAAGCCGCGTTGCGCTTGCTCGTTGTCGATCGCGACCTTGCCCGACTGGAGCAACGCGACCACAACACTTCCTGTCGCGTAAGCGTCACTTTCCATCTCGTCCGTCTGCGCCCAGCCGCCGTCGTCACGTTGTTTCGCCAGCAGCGTCGTGACGGATTGCTGAATCAGCTCGTCGTCCAGCTTCGCGGACCGCATGGCATGCAGCCGAAAAACCTGATCTTCCGTATCGCGGGGCTTTGTCTTAGCGAGCCACTCGCGAAGCTTTGCCGTTCGCGACTCGATCTCCGGTTGCTGTTCGGCGGTGCCATACACCGCGATTGCTCGCAGCGAGACAAACGTGGACGTGAAGTCGCTGCCCGAAGAAGGCGGGCGCGAACCCGGTTGGCTCCAGTGCCCGGTTTCCGTCTTGTCCTGGAGAAGATAACTAATCACTGCAGTCGTCGTTTCATCCGCCGTGTGTCCGCCCGCTTCCAGTGCCCATAACGCATAACCCGCGGTAAGGAATCTGCCGCCCTGGCCTTTGCCCTCCAGGTAGTTCGTCTTGCCTCGTTCGAGATGAGCCAACGTATGGTCCAGTTGCCGTTTCAAGTTTGGTTCATCGACGACAAACTCGCGCCGCTTGGCTTCGACCAACGCCAGAATCGGCAGCGCTTGACTATGGCAGGTAAAGCAAGTCCGCTGTTCCGCCGATCCGGCGGCCCCGGCCTCGATCAACGGAATCGCCCGCTCGACCGCCGATCGGATCTGGTCTTCCGAGCAAAGTGGTTCGCCGGCCGCGACGAGGCGCGAGAGCGCGAGTATGGCTGCAACGAGCGGTGTGAGGTGCTTATACATCGCCATATCATAGCAGACGCGCCATTCTGTTCGCTACGCAAACACACCACGGCCGGGGCTCTGGTTTGATTGATGTTGCGCAAGAAGTAGCATGGCCTCGTAGGCCGTGTCGACCTGGGAACACCTGAAAACACACGGCCTACGAGGCCATGCTACTCTGTGACATTACTTCTGATTCGGGCATCCCACGCCTTCCGGCATTCCTCGGCGACCCGCTTGCCGAAAGTCGGCCACGACATTCGCACCATCCAGGAACTGCTCAACACAGCGACGTCAGCACGACGATGATCTACACCCACGTTCTCAACAAGGTCGGTCGAGCCGTGCGGAGCCCCGCCGACGCCCTTGGCGTTGTTTCCAGCGGGATATCCTGGCCAGGATATCCCGCCCGCGTAGCGGGAGATCCTGTCGACCGACCAACTCCGCAATTCACCGTAACATTTCGCCATGACGTTACTTGACATCGCAATTGCCGAACTGATAATCCGTAATAACCCGACCCGGCTATCGCGATATTGACCGCCACGCGGTGGAGATAAGCGGATCTGGATAATGTTTGTTCGTCGGCTTAAACTTTCCATGAATCGTCAAGCATTCATCCAGGCAAAAAACCGCTACAACTACGGCGTTGTATTGCCTGGATTTGTTGTACTCGCTGTCATGGCCATCTTGCCGTTCGCTTGGTATGCGATTCAGGATAATCACCGCGAATTGCTAATGATTGAAAGAATCACAGGCAACGCAATTTGCGTTGCATTTTGTGTTTTCGGGCTGTGGTTTGTCTACGTGCATGGTTGGCGTGTCTATCGACGACTTCGATACTGGTGTCCGCACTGTGAGGAGGGCTTTGGCGGCTACGAGAACGAAGTGTTGGAGACCGGCCAATGCCATTACTGTGGCTTTCAGGTAATTGACGCCGACGAACTATTACGTGAACCGGAGCCGCCGTCCGGATCAAACTAAATGGCAACGGGATTGGCGGCGGCCCGGTTACGTTGGTCGTTAGCCAGAAGAATCGGAGAGCACCTTGACGCTTTGGAAAGTCTACTGCATGGAAGATGACTTCCCAGGCTTATGGCACAGACTGTATCGTCATCAGTGCGTCGCTGTTGGTTGGCCTCCACAGCATCACAAGATACAAAAGAAGACCAACGACCGTGGATTGGCACGAGTACGAAACTCGCTCTCTCGCATGGCCATCGGAGATTACGTCGTCGCTGCATTGAAAGGAAATCGCGTCGGACGACTTGGCCAAATTACATCGTTGGCGGTCAACGATGACGAATGGGATCCCCTCGTTCCGGAAAGCAAAGACCTTCCGTACGGACAAATGGGGCGTCGCGTTAATGTACGCTGGGATTTGGCATGTGGCCCTACAGATCGTGATCTAATTGTACTTCTACCGGAAGGATCAAGATTTACTAGCAGCGAACTGTTGCCGACCATATCGGAAATCAAGTCTCAAACAGTTTCCCAATTGCAATCTGCAATGAACGACCCGACGAACTGGGTGGGTCTGCTAGCGCATTTTAAATATGAACGCGCATTGTCCGATTACATCGCTGCTTATCCGCATCACTTGGAGGACGGCTTGGTCCCGCATCCCGACTCAAAGATTCGCGAGAAGGTCTTTTCCGATCGCAAACGGCTCGATGTATTATTGCTTGATCGCGAAGAGCGACCTGTTATCGTAGAATGCAAACAAGGATCACCGACCCTAAATGATCTCAAACAACTTCGGCATTATATGCGCTCACTAAAGAAAGAGACTGGCCGCAACGATGTGCGAGGCATTTTGGTTCATGGCGGCTCTCGCAATCTACATCAAAAAATTGCCAAGGCCGCTGCACTTGCTCCACCGGTTGAAATCGTACAGTATCGCCTGCAAGTCGAGTTCGCTGGCTAACAAAGCGGTGAACCCGAGCGTTCGAGCGCCGCGTCCATAAGCGATTACGGCTAGTGACATTCATTCCGCGCGGTTTTTCAAGCAAGTGGCGACGATGCGAATCTCGTCGTAGCCGATCTCGCCGTTCAGGTGCTGGTGAATCGGCTGCAACCGCTCGTTTCCCACTTGTTCGATCGCCTGCTCGATGCGTTGCACGACTTCGGGCGCGACCCAGGTTGACGGATCGACGACCTTCTCGTGCTTCAAGTAGTCGTTCAAATAGCCCGAAACCGTCGAGCGGGCTCGATTCATTCGCTGGCATATCTCTTCGATCGAGGTGCCTTGGCGAAAGAACGGGAAGGCGGCGATCGACGATGCGTTGACGCCGCTACTGACTGGCGCGGCCGCCCTGGTTACGGTTGTCGGCGCGATATCCTGAGCGAGTTGTTCCTGTCTGCAATGACGATTGATCGCGTCGACGAACTCTTGTCCGTAGTCTTCGAGCTTCTTCTCGCCGACCCCTTTCACCTTGCGAAAGCCAGCGAGCGTTGACGGACGGAGACGGGCCATATCGCGCAATGCCGCATCACCAAAGACAACGTAAGCCGGCACGCCTTGCTGATTCGCCTTCGTGCTCCGCAACTCGCGTAGCTTGTCAAACAACCCACGATCGACGCCGTCCCAGGAATCGGCGGCGACGGTGCGCGACTCGCGCCGCGTCTCGGCGGGACGCAACAGTTGCGGAGCGGCTTCCCGCTTCAGCAAGCGCCGGCCCGAATCGGTGACTTGCAACAGGTTGAATTCGCCCGCCTTCTCAAGAAAACCTTGCCCGACCAATTGCTCGATCCAATCGCGCACGGTGTTCAAACCATCCTCGCGCAGCAGGCCATACGTACTTAGCCGATCGTGTCCCAATTGCATGATCCGTTGCTCTTGCGAACCGACCAAGACCTTGGCGGTATAGTCGGCACCGAACCGCTGCTCCAGGCGTAAGACGCACGACAGAATCTTCTGTCCGATCGTGATCGGGTCGTCGACCAGATCCAACTCGCCGAGACACACGTCGCAGGCTCCGCAATTGTCGCCTTCCAAGTCTTGGCCGAAGTACTGGACGATCGCCCGATGACGGCAGACGACGCTGGTGCAGAAATCTTGCATCGCGTCCAACGAACGAAACGCGCCCTCGCGAGCGGAAGGCTCGGAGTCGGCGAGCATCTTGCGCCACGTCACAACATCCCCTGCCCCGAACAGCAGCGTGCATTCAGCTTCCAGCCCGTCACGCCCCGCGCGACCGCTCTCTTGCTGGTAATGCTCCAGCGACTTCGGCATCCCGCTATGCGCAACGAACCGGACGTTTGGCTTGTCGATTCCCATCCCGAAGGCGACCGTGGCAACAATCACATCGACTCGATCTTCGATGAACGCCTCTTGATTCTTGCGCCGGTCTATGTCAGTCATGCCCGCGTGGTACGGGGCGGTGCGATAGCCGAGCCCTGCGAGTCCGGCGGCGGTCTTGTCGACTTCCTTGCGGCTGATGCAATAGACAATCCCCGATTCGCCGCGATGCCGCTCCAAGACTTCGCAGATCTGTTGGAACCTGCCGCTCGCGCGACGGACTCGGTACGACAAGTTCGGGCGATCAAAGCTGCCGACCAACATCGTCGGCTCGTCCAAGTCAAGCTGCTGGGCGATGTCTTGCCGCACTTGCTCCGAAGCGGTTGCCGTATAGGCATGAATACCAACGCCGGGGAACCGCTGCTTCAACACGCGCAGGCCGCGGTATTCGGGACGAAAGTCATGGCCCCACGCGCTGATGCAATGAGCCTCGTCGATCGCGATCAACGACACGCCTGCCGTGCTGAGAAAGTTCAACGTCTGCTCAGATAATAGCCGCTCGGGAGCAACGTACACGAGCTTCAATTCGCGACGACGGATCTGACCGGCAATCTCGCGCTTCTCCGGCCCGGAGAGTGTGCTGTTGATAAACGCGGCCGGTACACCACACGAGCGCAACGTATCGACTTGGTCTTTCATCAACGAGATCAACGGCGACACGACCAGCGCCAAGCCGTCCAAACAAACCGCCGGTGCCTGAAAGCAAAGCGATTTGCCGCCGCCGGTCGGCAGGACGACGACGCTGTCCCGGCCCGCCATCACGCACGACATCGCCTCTTCTTGCAAGGGAAGAAACTCGTCGTAGCCCCAGTATTGGCGCAGTGTGTCTTGCAATAACGTGGTCGGCGTCTGCTGCTGTGATGTCGTCGACATGAGCGAGTCTGCCTTGCGATAGTGGGGAGAATTCCAGCCCGCCGATCAGATTAAAACGCGCAAGCGGTTGCGTCAAGGATCAACTCTTGTTCCCAGGCTCCGCCTGGGAACACACTGCTCGCGAGGCTCCTGCCTCGCTGACGTTAGCGGAGCAGGCGGGAGCCTGCAAGACATGGCGTTCCCAGGCGGAGCCTGGGAACGAGAGCTGGTGGAAGCATCTGTCATGCCTTATAGATCCGCTCGCGGTGCTCGGCCACGTTCTTGGTGGCATTGCGGGTGTCGATGACCAGCGATGAATGTTCAACGATAAAATCCCAGTCGTACGACGAATGATCCGTGGCGATAATGACGCAGTCTTGCGATGCTAAGAAGTCACTCGTCAGTTCCTCGCTCGTGAGGTCCGGCACCTCGAAGTGCCGCATCGGCGGCAGGACCGGGATGTGCGGATCGTTGTAGCTCAGGATCGCGCCCCGCGTTTGAAGTAGCTCCAGCAACTTGAACGATGGGCTTTCGCGCGGATCGTCGACGTCTCTTTTGTAGGCGACTCCGAGAATCGTGATCTTGCTGCCTCGCACGGGTTTGACGACGTCGTTGAGGGCTTCCGTGACGCGGGCGACCACGTATTCGGGCATGCTCGTGTTGATCTCGCCGGCGAGTTCGATGAAACGTGTCGAGAGTTCGTGTTGCCGAGCGACCCAGCTCAAATAGAACGGATCGATCGGAATGCAGTGCCCGCCGAGGCCGGGGCCCGGATAGAAGGCTTGGAAGCCGAACGGCTTGGTCTTGGCGGCGTCGATGACTTCCCAAATGTCGAGCCCCATCCGATGAAACAACACTTTCAGCTCGTTCACCATCGCGATGTTCACCGAGCGATAGGTGTTCTCCAATATCTTGCAAGCTTCCGCCACTTCGCAGCTCGACACGGGAACCGTTTCGACGACCGCGTGTGAATAAAGAGCGAGGGCCAGCTGCAAACTTGCGTCATCGATGCCGCCGACGACTTTGGGAATCCGTTGCGCGGAATGATCCGGATTGCCTGGGTCTTCGCGTTCAGGGCTGTAAGCGACGAAGAAATCTTGACCGACGACTAATCCCGACTCCTCCAGAATCGGCAAGACCACGTCGCGTGTCGTTCCTGGATACGTGGTGCTTTCGAGAACGACGAGTTGCCCTGGCCGCAAGGTGGCGGCGATCCGGCGGGTTGTCGATTCCACGTAGCTCAGATCAGGATCACGGCTGTCGGTCAGCGGAGTCGGGACGCAGATCAAAATCGCATCAGGTTCGCTCATCCGCTGCATATCGGATGTTGGCACGAACGTCTCGTTCTGAACGCACGACGCAATCCATTCTGACGGGATGTGCTTGATGTAGCTCGCACCAGCCAACAATCGGGCGACTTTACGAGAATCAACGTCAAACCCGTACGATTTGAAGCCTGCTTCGATAAAGGCTCGGATCAGCGGCAATCCGACGTAACCGAGACCAACGATCCCGATGGTTGCTGATTTGTCCGCGATCGCGGCTGCTAGTGTTTGCTCGTGCGTGGCCATCGAGTCCTCCGATTTCTGTCCGTTACGCAAAGGAGACGTCCCAGACTACACGCCCGGCGAGCCTTCGGACAGTTGGCAGCTAGCATCACGCGGCAGGCTTTGGGAATGGCCTTCGAGCAACCACTCGGTTTTGTTACCATCCGCCCCCTTGTCTCATCTCAATCGCAAGTCTTGTCCGTTCGGGTAGGTTGGAGTAACGCAGATATGTGCGGAATCGTTGGCTACGTTGGGCATCGCGAAGCAAGTGGGTTTCTGTTGGAAGGCCTGCGAAGGCTGGAGTATCGGGGCTACGATAGTGCCGGTGTCGCGATCGCGGACCAAGCGGGTCATGTTTCAATCTGCAAGACCACGGGACGCATCGAGCGGCTCGCGTCGGCTCTGGCCGGCTCACCGTTGCACGGCTCGATTGGCATCGGACACACGCGTTGGGCGACGCACGGAGCCGCGACCGAAGGGAACGCTCATCCGCACGTCGGTGGTGAACACGTTGTTACGATTTGCCACAACGGCGTCATCGAGAACTATCAGCAATTGAAGTCGCGTTTGGAAAGCGAAGGATACGTCTTTCAATCGGCGACGGACACCGAAGTGATCGCCCATTTAGTCACCGAATGTCTAGAGAAGGAGTGCGTCGACGAAGAAGGTAAAGACTCGCAGGAGCCTTATGCGTCGCTCGTGACGGCCGTGAAAGCTGCGTTGAGTCAGCTGCGTGGGACTTACGGGCTGGTCTTGATGTTTCGCGACTATCCGGGTGTGATCCTTGCCGCGAGGCTGGGCAGTCCGCTGGTCCTCGGCATTGGCGACGACGAACACTTCATCGCTAGTGACGCTTCGCCGTTGGCGGGCTACGCCGACAAGATCGTCTATTTGAGCGATCATCAAATTGCCGTGGTGACGGCGGATTCCGTCCAGGTTACGCACCGCGATCACGGCGACGTCCGGCACAGCGTTGAATCCTTGCAAGTCAAGACGCCCGCTGTCGACTTGGGCGGCTACTCGCATTACATGCTCAAAGAGATCTACGAGCAGCCCGAATCGCTCAAAAACGCGATGCGCGGTCGATTGACCGAAGATGACGCGACGGCGATGTTCGGCGGGCTGAATCTGACGCCCCAGCAACTTGGTGGTGTCAAACGAATTATTCTGACCGCGTGCGGCACGAGTTGGCATGCGGCGCTCCTCGGCGAGTATTTGATCGAGGAGTTCGCGCGGATTCCCGTCGAGGTCGAGTACGCCAGCGAACTTCGTTATCGAAACCCGCCCGTTGATCCCGGCACGCTCGTCTTTGCAATTTCGCAAAGCGGCGAGACCGCCGATACGCTCGGTGCGATTCGCGAAATGAAACGCAAGGGACATCGGACGTTAGCGATTTGCAACGTCGTGGGAAGCAGCATCGCTCAGGAAGCAGACGGTGGCGTCTATTTGCACGCCGGGCCGGAGATTGGCGTGGCTTCGACAAAAGCTTACACGTCGCAGTGCATGGTGCTCGCTTTGTTGGCGCTGTACTTTGGCCGGATGCGGCATCTCAGCGTTGATGCCGGCATGCGAATCATCAACGCGTTTCATGCGTTGCCGAGCAAGGTGCGGGCTGCCCTACAAACCGAGGAGGAATGTAAACGAATCGCGGCCAAGTACTGCCACGCCAACAACTTCCTCTATCTCGGCCGGCAATACAACTTCCCAACGGCTCTCGAAGGCGCTTTGAAGCTCAAAGAGATCAGCTACATCCACGCGGAAGGCTATCCCGCCGCCGAGATGAAACATGGGCCGATCGCCCTGGTCGACGAGTCGACGCCGAGCGTGTTCATTGTTCCGCAAGGATTCGTCTATGACAAAGTGATGTCGAACATCGAAGAGGTAAAAGCTCGCGGCGGGCCGGTGATCGCCGTTGTCGAACATGGCGACACGCGAGTTGCGGAATTGGCGGACGACGTGATCTCGGTACCCAGCGTCGAAGAGTTTGTTCAGCCGATCGTCAGCACGATTCCACTGCAACTGTTGTCCTACCACATCGCGCTCATGCGCGGATGCGACGTCGATAAGCCGCGGAATCTGGCAAAAAGCGTGACAGTCGAGTGATCCATGTCGAAAATGCTAAGAAACTGTGGACAAACTAATTCCCGGAGGGCGAATTGGG
>JAQBZB010000387.1 GCA_027622275.1 Planctomycetota bacterium
CCGGCGGGTTCACGCTCGCCAGTAGCCGTGTGACAGGCCACGCAACTGCGCTGCAGGATCGGCTGCACGTCGCGATAGTATTCGACGTTCACGATTTCCGCGTCGGCCAACCGCAAGCCGGACTCATCACGCGCGTCCCATTTCTGTTTCGACTCGTCGCGCTGCTTGCTGGTGACCAGCGGTGTTTGATTAACGAGGTCCCAGAGTTTGTAATCGGGCCGCGCGGCCAGCGTGTCTTTGAACAGCGTCGGCTGCTGGCTATGAGCGTGGCAGCCGCCGCAGTTAGTGCGAATCTCGCCCGCGCGAAGCTGATGCCACGTCTGCGACATGTTCAGCACCATGCCGTTCTGATCCAGCGTCTGAAATGTGAACGCCGTGTCGGCCGGAATCTTCGCCAGGAAACTTGTGTCCGGGTTGCCGTCGGGATCAACGGGTTGCTCGTTCCCGGCAAACTTTCGCACCGGAATCTCACCCAGAATCCGCAATCGCTCGTTGGCATGACTGGCAAATAAGCGTCCCGACTTTGGTCCGCGATGCCGGTCCGTGGTCGGCTCCATCGCGAGAATGCGGATGGCGTGGATTTCATCATTCGAGTACACGCCCGCCTCGGCGCCCTGGTTGAACCAATTCAACGACGCGCCATTCTCTGACGTGTTGAACGGATCGAGCCCGCGATAGCCGGTCGAATCGTTGGTGCCGACAAACGTGGCCGTCACGCTCCCTTCGGGAATGCCGCCGTTGGGATAACTCTCACGCTTGTACAAGCTGGACGAGCCGATCAGTCCGAACGGTGTCCCGGCGGGCAAGTGCGGCGAGAGCGAACCGTCGTTGGCCAGCGGCTCGATGCGATGCGGCTCGTCGATGCCATAGACGCGCTTGTAAGGCACCACGGCCCGCGGCCACTGCTCGTTGTAGTTCGGGTCGTTCTTGATCAACAGCATCTGCCCCGGATCGGTGACCACTTGGCCGCTCTTGATCAGATAGATGCCGCCGTCCAGTTGCGGCAGATATTTGTACTGGTGATTCGTCGGACCCGGCGACCAGATCGTGAGCAGGTTGTTGTCCGGCGCACCGGACGGATGCGTGACTTTGCCGACCTTCGGCGAATTCTTGTCGTTCAGCACCGACGGGTCGGCCGGTCCTTCGCCGTTCATTGCGAACGGTGTGAGCGAGATCGCACCTGTGGTCATGAACGGCATGCGATAGTACTTGCCCTTGCCGTTGTAATGTCGGCCGAACCGCAGCGTCGGGTGTCGCGGATCGTTCATATTCGCCGGCCCGAACGCCGGATAGTCGGCCGGTGGCTGCAGCGGCAGCTTGAGGTACGCGCCGAAGCCGCTGTTGTTTTGGTTGTAGTATTCCTCGACGATCACCGAGCCGTCGGACAGTTGCGATTGAAAGTGAAACGCATTGGGTGCTCCGCCCGGATCGAAGGCACTGACCACCGGTCCCCAATTCGTGCCGTCGGGATGCATGCTCCACACGCCCCACAGTATCGAATTGCGCAGCCCCTGCGATTCAAGCGAACTGAATATGATTCGCCCGTCGGTCAGCACGACCGGATGCAACGCGCCGGCGATATTTAGATGGCCGATCTGCTCGACGTTCAAAATCTGCTCATCGTCCAAGATGCTCTCGTTACGGTCGTCCATCACGAATAGTTGCATCGTGATCCGCGGGTAACCATTGGGCGGTCGGAAGGCATTGCGGTTGCTGGTGAACACGATTCTGCCGCCGGGCAGCGGATACGCGCCCATGTTCATCACGCCATAGTCGAGATGTGTCTTGCCTTGCTCGGGCGTGCGAAAGTCCGCCGACCAATCCGCCGCGCCGGTGTTGGGCGTGAACTGCTGGTTGGTCAGCCGCACGACGCGGCGCGTCTTGACGTGGATCTTGAAGATGTCTGCGCCGGTGCGCGCCGGCTGGTAGGCGTTGGAGTTTTTCAGCGAGTAAATCTGCGTATAGTAAACCCACTGGCCGTCCAGCGACACAACCGGATCGGTGATCGAGCCGTCGCCGCCGGCAACCAGCAATTCTTCGCTGCCATCGGGATGCAGCAGCATCAAATCAGCCCCCGGCTCCAGATAAGCCGGCTGAGCGATGTCGGTGTAGAACCGCTTATGCACTTCGTCGCCCGCCCGCTGAGCCCGCACATAGACAATGTCGTAGTCGTACTGGACCGACTTGTCCGTCGAAATATGCGGCGGGTCGACGTTCAGCGTTTCCAAAAACAGCGGCTCCTCTGCCGCCAACGGCCAAACGGCGAAAAGGTAAAGGCCAATCGACGCCAACATCGCAGTGACTGGACGTGCCATAGTTTGTTCCTTGTGTGCATACGTTTTTTTGCTTCGCACACGGCTAGCGATACCCGGATGCATGTTTTAACAGCTCAAGCAATGCCCAGTCCGGTGAGCGTTCCTGTCGCGTTGGCGAAACGGTCCGTTTCGATGCCCAGTCGCTGCAGCATGCTGACATACAGGTTGCACAGCGGCGGCGGGTCATTCGGATCGAATGCCAGATGCTGTCCGTGTCGGAAACCGCCGCCGGCCAGCAGCACCGGCAGGTTCTTGACCGAGTGACTACTGGCGTCGCCGAGGTTACTGCCCAGGAAGACCGTGGTTCGTTCGAGCAGATGGCTTTCGTCCTCCTGCGACTGCTTGAGTTTGGCGAGGAAGTCGCGAATGGTCTTCATCGTTTCGACTTCGACGATCTTCAGTTGCTCCAGCTTCTGAGGATCCTTGCCGTGATGCGACAGGTCGTGATGGCCGAGCGTCACGCCGGGAATCGGCGGAGCATTGGTCGATCCCTGCAGCATGATCGTGACGAGTCGCGTTGAATCCGTCTGCAGGGCGAGATGCGTCAGATCAAACAAGAGCTTCGCGCGACCGATGAGATCCGACGCGTTGGCAATATCGGTCGGTGGTGTGGCGTCCACTTTGGGTTTGGGGCGTTTGCACCACTCTTCTTCGCTGTGCAGTCGACGTTCCAAGTCACGGACGCTCGACATGTACTCGTCGAGCTTCTCACGATCGTTCGCGCCGAGCGAGGAACGGAGATCGGCGGCCTGGCTGCGAACGTCGTCCAAAATGCTGCGGCCTTCTTCGAGGCGTCTCAATTGGGCCTGCACTTCATCGTCGGCACCCTTCAAGAACAGGCGGGCAAACACGCTCGACGGCGAATTATCCGCCGGGATCTGCGCGCCGGTCCGTGTCCACGCCAGACCGAGGCCCTCGCCGGACAGCGTCAGGGTGGGAAAGCGAGTCTGGTCGCCGATCTTCTCGGCCGCGAACTGATCGAGCGAGATCGAATTGCGGAAGCCTGGACGCCCCGCTCCCTCCGCCCCCGTAAGAAAACTGGCCGTCGCCTGATGAGCAAAGCCGGGGCTATTTCCCGTGTGCATCAAACCCGAAATGACGGTGAAGTCCTGGCGATATTCGCGGAGCAACTCCAAGTGGGTCGTCAGCTCGTAATCGCCGCCGGCTTGTTCCGGAAAGAAGTTCGGCTGGTAAAAACCCAGCGGGGCGCAGATGCAGACCATGCGACGTCTCGCCTGGCCATTGCTCGCCATGGCGTGGGACGGCAGAAATGCATCGAGGCACGGCAGCGCCAGCGAGATGCCGGTGGCACGCAGGAAATGTCTGCGGGAAAAGTTCATGGGATGTCCTCGCTGTGAGCCGACGGCGCTAGCCGCGGGTTTCTGGTTTTTCCGCGTTTCGTCTACGAGAACCCGACGCTAGCGCGTTCGGCTCACTTGCTCTGAAAAACTTTGCTCTGCACGATTTCATGAATCAACGATCGTAAGCCATAGTTCTGTTCTCGAATACGACCAACGATCGAATCGATCTCCGCACGGTCCGCCGTCGTCGGGACGGAGCCCGTGGCGTAGGTCAGCAGTTTCTCGGTCAGCGCTCGGGCCAACTGATCTTGATCGGCGAGCAGCAACAGTTTGAAGTCGTCGATGTCATTGAATCTCCGGCCATCCGGAAGCACGTCGGCGGCATCCACGGCGGGGCCGTGCAGGTAGCGCTTTCGTTGACCGTCAATGATCACCGGATCACCGTCGCCGATGCTGCGGTAGCGATCGCGCCAGCCGCCAATCACGTCGTAGTTTTCCAGTGCGAAGCCTGGCGGATCGATCTGGGCGTGACAACTCGCGCAAGCGGCGTTGTCGCGGTGTTTGGACAATTGTTCGCGAATCGTCGTGGCCCCGCGAATGTCGGGCTCGATCGCTTCCACATCGACATTAGGCTTCGGTGGCGGTGTTCCCAGGATGCGTTCCAGAACCCAGGCTCCGCGCAGAATCGGCGATGTCGTGGTGCCGTTCGCGGTCACTTTCAGGACGCTCGCCATCGTGAGCACGCCGCCGCGGCGACTTCCCGGCACCAGCGGCACTTTGCGGAACTCCAGGCCTTCAACATTCGGAATGCCGTAGTGCTCTGCCAAGCGGCTATTGATCATCGCGAAGTCCGACGCAACGAAATTCGCCACACTCAGGTCGTGCTTCAACAACTCGTCGAAGAACAGCAGCGTTTCTTTGACGCTCGACACTTTCAGCACGTCATCGAATTCCGGATAGAGCATGTGATCGGGCATCGTCGCGTCGATCGCTCGCAAGCTGAGCCATTGGCCCGTGAAATTCTCCGTCAAGGCTGCGGCTTTCGGATCACGCAGCATCCGCTCGACCTGCTCACGAAGCGTCTCGGGGCGGCTCAGCGTTCCCTGATCCGCAAGCTCCATCAGCTCGTCATCCGGCATCGAACTCCACAGGAAATACGACAACCGCGAGGCGATGGCAAAGTCGTCCAGCTTGCCCGGTTGCTCGCGCAGGAACAGGAAGTGCGGCGATACCAGCACGGCCCGCAAGCCGACTCGCATGGCTTCTTCAAACGACGCACTCTGGTCCAGCTGCGCCTGCACACGGTCCAGGAACGGTTTGATGTCTGCATCGGTGACGCTGCGGCGAAACGCTCGGCGAGTGAAGTCGCGCAGAATCCGCTCCGCATCGGCGAGCGGTTGGTCCGAAACGACCTGGCGGCGGCCGGAACGCTCGACGACTGGCTGCTGCGGCATGTCGCCGAACAGCAGACGATGCGATTCGGGCGGCCACGCTTCGATCAGCGGCCCTTCCACATCAACCCATTGCACGACCAGTCCCGGACCCTTGTAGTTCTCCGCGCCGACCTTCTCCACGTCGGGCGGAATCGCTCCGAGATTGTCGGCGATGATACGAATGGTGTGAGCCGGGTCCATCGACAAATCAAACTCAACGACGGTCGGCTGATTGGCGGGGACGTCGAAGTAACCCACCAGGTCCTGCTGGGCCGCCGCGTTCATCGGTCCAACCATGACATGAAACGTGACGGGCTTCTGCGTTTGATAGCCGTAGCCTGAAATGCGAAAGCGATACTTGCCTCGCTCGCGACTTTGAAACTGCCAGAGGGTGACCTGAATATTCGCCGATACCCAGGAACTGAAGATCGCGACGCCATCGTCGATGTGGCGATAGACGCTGCCAGTCGGCTTGACCGTTCGTTCGTCCTTGATGTCGAAGCGCCGCTGGCGGGTGTTGGGTTTCGGCCCCGAGGCGATGGCGGCGTCGATGACGCGCTCGGCCGCACTCAAGTAACTCTGCATCAGGTACGACGAAATGTGCATCGTCCCGGCACTGTTGTCGAACCCGGTGATCGAGGTGCCGGGTAAAAGCAGATCCTTCAGCTCGACATCAACCGCGAGCAGGTCGCGAATCGTGTTCACGTACTCTGCCCGATTCAAACGTCGCAGGACTGTGCGGCCTTGCGCGGCGATCGCAGCGGACTCTGCGGCTGCGACCTGCCTGCTGATCGCCTCGACGACCGTCGCGATGTCCTGCGCCATCGGCCGAGGTTCTTCTGCTGGAGGCATCGTGCCGTCGCGAAGCTGTTCAACCGCCTTCAGCCATCGCTCGCGATTTGCTTCGTCCGAGAAGTCGGGCTTCAATGCAGCAATCGAAAAATCGCCCTTTGGCTTCGGGCTGCCATGACAAGTCACGCAATGCTTGGCGAAGAACGATTGTACGACTTCGTCGGCCTGTTTAACGGTTTCAGCGGGTTTTCCTTCAGTAGCAGGTTGATCCCGTTCAACAGCGGTTTGTTCGTCACGGTCACCGCTGCGCACCTGAGCCGCGACCGGCAGCGCCGGCAAGCACATTATGGCAAGGCACCATGTCACCGAAATAGCTGCGGTTATCGAAAAGGCACGGACCATACGTCGTCAATCTGCCGGATTGACCGGCAAGGTCATCGGAAATTCCAGGTGCTTCCCGTCGCGAATGACGTCGAACACCACGCGATCGCCCACATTGTAACTGAGCCGCAGGTAAACGTGAAACTCGCGAGGAGTCAATTCAAACCGCTTTCCATTGATCCCCAGCACAATGTGTCATTGGGCTTAAACCCCGCGCGGCCCGGATTAGTTTCGACGTACTGCATCTGGCGAAACGCGAGTCGCTTTTCTTCGAGACCGACTTGTCGGCGCTCCTGCCGAGAGCCAATCGCCTTGGCTGGCGCTGTAGGAGAGTTGCTCGTCCGTCGGGCGTAGCGTTTCTTCCTGGCCGTCGGCGTCGCACAAAGTCAGCTCGATCACGCCGCGAGCCAATCGGTTGACCGTCGTCAACACGACTCGACCGCGACCGCGTTCGATCTCGAGATAAGGCAAGATGTCGAGTACCTTGCCGGTCATTCCAACCGGCAGATTCATCTCGACGGTTTCCAGCGGCAGCGGAGCTTCGCCGCCGATGTGAACTTCGTTCTCATGCAGCCATTGCCAGGGTTGCAATGGCTGGACGTTGATCTCATTGTAGGTGCCATCTTCCCAGACTTGACAGGCGTTTGAATCACAAAGCATCCGCCCTTGCCAATCAAGTATGCTAATTTACACCGCACCACTTGAGCGGCTTTGCCGACCGGAATTGCACATACGTATTTCGCAACGCCGCCGAGACCTGCTTTCACAGCGTCGTCGCCTAAGCCGATCAGATGACCTGCCTTGCGCAAGCCCGCTTTCACCGCTTGAAACTGTACCTGTCCCCGTTTCCGTTCCTCGCCACGGCGGCTTGACAGGAAGCTTCCTTGCCATCGCGCAACACTTGCGAGAGAAACGACCAGACCATGAT
>JAQBZB010000050.1 GCA_027622275.1 Planctomycetota bacterium
TTGTGGCGGCTGGAAGCCACCACTACGTCCGATTGTTTCGCGAACTGAGTGGCATTGGGCTAGCGCCGTACCGCTCACGGCCATGCAACCAAGTAACCCAAACATGAACAACACGAATACTCGACGCCAGTTTCTGGCCCGCAATGCGATGGGCGTGGGGAGCATGGCCTTGGCGTGGCTCCTCCAGCAAGAAAATCTGCTGGCAACTCCCGCGACGATTCCGCAGGCTCAACAGACGTTCGACATGAAGCCCAAGTTGCCGCCACACGCCCCGCAAGCCGAGGCGATGGTGTCGCTGTTCATGCATGGCGGTCCTGCTCACATGGATCTGCTTGATCCGAAGCCCGAGTTGACGAAATACAGCGGCACCGAGTATGCCGATGACGTTCAATTTAGCTTCGTCAATCGTGCCAGCAAAACATTATTCGGCAGCCCGTGGCGGTTTCAAAAGCATGGCGAATGCGGAACCGAGGTCTCCGAACTGCTGCCGCACTTCGCGAACATTGTCGACGACGCCTGTGTGATCCGTTCGATGCACACGGGTCACAACGGGCACGAAGTCTCGATTCGCTATTGGCAGGGCGGAATCCCCGCGGTTCTTGGACGCCCGACACTGGGGGCGTGGTTGACGTACGGACTTGGTTGCGAATCGCAAGACTTGCCGGCGTACATGGTACTGACCGATCCCGGCGGACATCCCGTCGACGGCGTCAACAACTGGACGAACGGCTGGATGCCGCCGCTGTTTCAGGGAACGGTGCTGCGACCGACCGAGCCGCGGATCTTGAACCTGCAACCGCCCACACACTTGAAGGGCGAAATGCAGCGCCAGAACCTCGCGTTTCTAGCGCAGCTGAATCAAGCTCATCTCGATCGTCATCCCGGCGAGAACGATCTGGAGGCACGGATCGCCAGTTACGAACTCGCCGCGCGGATGCAAACCGCCGCGACGGAGGCTCTCGATATATCGGGCGAGACGGAAGCGACGCTGCGGCTGTACGGCATCGATCAGGACGAGACGAAGGAATACGGCACACGCTGCTTGATCGCGCGACGCCTGGTCGAGCGCGGCGTCAGGTTCGTCCAGCTGTTTCTCGGCGGTCAGCCTTGGGACAACCACAGCAGCATCAAAACCAGCCTGGCCGCCGTCTGTAAGCGAACCGATCAGCCGGCCGCCGCCTTGGTCAAGGATCTCAAGCAGCGCGGCATGCTCGATTCGACGCTCGTTCACTGGGGAGGCGAGATCGGGCGGCTGCCGGTCACGGAGAATCATGGTGCCGCTGAGGCACAAGGCCGCGACCACAACGGCCAAGGCTTTTCCTGTTGGCTCGCGGGGGGCGGTGTGAAGGGTGGCTTGACCTATGGCGAAACGGACGAGTTTGGGCATCGGGCGGCCGTCAACAAGGTGACACCAAACGATCTGCAAGCCACTTTGCTCCATTTGTTCGGATTAGAACACGAGCAGCTCAGCTTCCGATACAACGGTCGCGAGCAGTCTTTGACGGACGGTCGCGAATGCCGCATCGTCCGCGAGATTCTGGTCAACGCGTAGCGGCTCATTTCCAACGATCGCAATGTTGCCGAAATGCAACCGGATTGGTCGCTCGTGCGATCCGACCTCAAGTCGCTTTGTGAGCTATGTTTCACAAGAGGGCGTCTCATCTGCTCGCCCTTGTTGCGTCCTGCGTCAGTTGGTTCGCGATCAGCGATTCCGGGGCGCGTTGTCACTTCCGCCGCCGTACTCACGAGGTTCACGATGAAGAAACTCATCACGACGTCCGCGTTGTTCTTGGCGCTTAGTCTTCCCGTTGCGGCTCAGGACGTAACGAATCCAACCTCTGAGCAGCTTGATCAGGCGATCGAGCAAATGCAAGAGATGGGATTCGATACCTCCACGCTTCCGAGCAAGCATGCGCTCAAGCAGATGCTCTCGGGAGAAAATGGCCATCGGCTACATGAAATGGCGAAGAAGATGCAGGAACAGCATCCCGAACAGTTCCAGCAAATGCAGGAGAAGATGCAACAACGATTCGACAAAAACGGCGACGGAACGCTTGACCCTCGCGAACGGGAACTCGCAAAACACGCATTTCAGCACCGACAAAGTGATCGTCGCGGCGACAGTCAAGGTGACGCACCGCAGCCGGGCGACCGGGCGCTGGATCGCTTTGATCGCAACAACGACGGTCAGCTTGGTCCACACGAGAAAGATGCGGCACACCATGCGCTCCATCACCGGCGGAGCAATTCGGATGCGGGGGAGTCAGCCGATCGTCCTTCAGCCCCAGATCGGGCACTCGATCACTTCGATCGCAACGAAGACGGCCAACTTGGTCCGCGTGAACGCGACGCTGCGAATCACGCTCGGCGGCAGCAGCAGAGCAGCGATCAAAATGCGATCCGACTGAAACGGGGGTCTGACGAACCGCAATCGCAGCGTCCGGCCGCGACGAATCGAGATAACTCGCGCCGCAACGGTACTCCACCGCAAGCCTCAAACCGTGGCCCGCGGTCCGACGGCGCAGGCCCCAAGGGGTCGTCCCGGCCTGCTGGGCAACAAGGACAGCAGCCACGAGCGAACAACAACTCGCGTCCGCCACAGAGTTCGGGTCAGCCGCAATTGCGACGAGCACCCAATTTGGATCGACCAGCGGGAAACCCGTCAGCGACTAATCGTGGCTCGCATTCCCCGGGAAGTGCCAATCGTGGCGGTCCGTCATCGGGTGGGTCGAATCGTGGCAGCGCATCGCGTGGCGAACCGGTGCCACGAGGCGGACGTTGAGAGAGGTAACTCGATCATCGAGGCAGCGTTAACTGAAACACGGCTCCCGCTTCGTCCGTCGGAAGCCATTCCAATTGACCGCCCAGATCGTGCGCCAGACGTCGACAAAGAGCAAGCCCCAGCCCGACGCCGGGTGCCGAGTGAGCTGCTTCGTCGGCCGACTTGGAGAAAGGCCGAAACAACGACTTCGCCTCGCGAGGCGAGATGCCGTAGCCGTGATCGCGCACTCGAAACTGAATGCTGGCCGCGTTGGCACTGACATCAAGATGGATGCGACGATCGTTCGCGCGGGCGGCGTACTTGCAGGCATTGTCAACTAAGTTGAAGAGGATCTGTTCGGCCGCCGCGGGATCGGTCTTGAATGTAGTTTCGCGAACGTCGGTTGCGTCGATGACCAACTGCATTTCGGCTTGCCTGGCCCGATCCGCAAGTCGTTCGCCGACTCGTTCCAGCAATGCGTCGATCGACAGTTGCTCGCGGTTGTGACGCTGTGGTCCGCGTTCGAGCTTGGCGTAAGACAAGACGTTCTCGACGAGATGCGACAGCCGATCCGCTTCGACTCGCAACGTATCGAGATAGGTTTGGCGTTTCGCCGGATCGGGCACCATGTCGTTAGCGAGCATCTCCGAGTACATCCGGAAGGTCGTCAAAGGAGTTCGCAACTCGTGAGTGACCGCCGAGACAAACGCCCCGCGCCGCTCGCTGAGCGTCAAGACTCCGTGCAGCAACACAGCGGCCGCAACGGCCGCGAGCAGGACACACGCCCACGCCATCGCCAGCGACACTTGCATCGCCGACCAAACGGAACCTTGCGGTTCAGGCAATCGGGCGACGAGTTGTACAGGAAGTGTGGCGAGCATTCGCCCGACTTGCGCCTGCGACGAGTCCAAGACAGGCTGGAGCGACACGCCGGGCAAGACGTCGCGGACTTCTTCGATGAGGCTCGATCGGATCTTGCTCCAGTCGAGCCAACAGCCTTGGATGACGACCTTCTCGCCCACGTCAACGCGTCGGGCCAACAGCAACTGATTGCCGATCCAAATCGGCTGACTGACGCCCTCGGTCACCGACTCGGAATCATTCAACGCTCGAAAAGCAGGCATTTGTTGGGCAACGGCTTCCTGGGCATACGATTTCACGGCGGCATCACGATTCAAGTAGTCGTTGCTGTCACTCGGTTTGCCGGTTTGCCGGCCTGGCTCACGCTCGATCGGTTGCCGTTGTTGTTGTTCTTGAGCAAGGCCGCCCGATTGCTTGAACTGCTCGATGTTGATGATCGAATTCTGCAACAGGCTCTGATTTCCAAACTCGTCACGAGAAAGCGATGACTCGAAGGGGAGCGATGAAACGAGCTTGTTGTAAGAAACCAGCGTTTGGAGACTGCCGAGCGCGGCCGTGCAAGCTGCCATCTCTTCCGGCGACGCACCGTTGTCGCAGAGCAAGCGATACGTTGACTCCGGGGGAGCTTGAGGGGACGACCAAACATCCCCCGGTTCGACTTGGTAGTTCACCAGCACGAACTCGGAACGATCCGTGAGCAGCGGCGACAGTTCCGGCTGGGCCTTGCCTTGCGCATCCGACGACGGCAGCAGCGAGGCGTAGACCGCATAAGGACGCGCCGCTTCGCGGGCCAAGTGCGGCATCAGCTTCACGTCCATCCGCCACAGCGCTCGCCCGATGGCCTCTTCCAAATCGGCTTGCCGGCGCGCGAGCGACTCCGCTCGATCGAGTTCGATCGCCTTGAGCGTCAGCCAGCCCATTGCCGTCAGCACGACGACGCACGCCGCGGCGTAGCAACTCCAGTACTGCCAAGGCCGTCTCACGATGCGTCACCTGCTGGGTTCGCGAACATGTAACCTTTGCCACGCACGGTCAGCACGATTTGCGGTTGCGAAGAGTCGTCGCGCAACTTCTCGCGTAGGCGAGCAATGTGCATGTCGATGGTTCGTGTCGCCAAGCCGCGAGGGCTGATGCGCCATACATTCGCGAGCAACTCGTCACGATCGATCGCCCGTCCCGCGTTGATCACCAGATAACGCAGCAACTCGACTTCGCGCTCGGACAACTCGCTGCGCCCGCCGTCGTCGTAGCGGACTTCGCGTCTGGCAAAGTCGGCGTGGCCGCCGGGAAACGTAGCGCGGTCCAAGTCGCTGGGACGTTCGGGGGTCCGGCGCAAGACGGCCTCGACACGAGCGAGCAGTTCCTTGACGCTGAATGGCTTCACGACGTAATCGTCGGCCCCCATCCGAAGTCCGCGCACGCGATCGTTCTCCTCGCCGCGAGCCGACAGAATGATCACCGGCACCGTCGGGCGGACGACTCGCAACTCGCGAAGGATCTCCAAGCCACCTCGCTGCGGAAGTACAAGATCCAGCAGCAACAAGTCGTACGAACTGCGGACGGCGTGATCGAGTCCCGTCTCGCCATCGGCTGCTTCGATTACCCGATAGCCCGCAAACTCCAAGGCATCCACGATCCCGCGCCGGATGGCCGAGTCGTCTTCGATCGTCAAGATCTGGCGAAGTTGTGTCATCGGCTGCCGCAAGTGGCTTGGTTGGTGAACTCGTATCATTATTGTATATCCTGCTGAAACTGCTTGCCGAAGTGCGGCGATAGTCCGTCCCCGTCCATTCTAGTTCGAAGCGTCGCAACGGCGTGTAAAGCATTTGTAACGAACGCCTCGCGCGGATCGACGGCCAGCGTTTTCAGGACGATCTGCCGCAGGCCATCGACAATATGTGCGGTTGGCCGCTAGGATCGAACACTCACGCGAATTAATCACTTGGCCTCCACATAGTCGAATGACCGATGCGTTTCGCTCTGATCGGATGCAACGACGACTCCCTGCGCATTGTCCGCGCAATCGCCGGTTCCGGCGTGCATTCGATTGCCTCGATCCACAACGCGGATGCGTTCCGCGAGCCGCTCGGCCGTCTCGCGCCGGCTGCCGTCTGGTCCGATAACTGGGAATCGCTATTAGTAGCTGAACAAGCCGATGCCGTCATTGTCACGTCGCACGCTGACGCGATCGTCTTCGAGGACCAATGCCGCAAGCTCGTTCAAGCCAATGTCCCGATCATCGTCTCCCATCCGATCGGCGATTCGCTGTTCGCGTATGAACTGGAAATGATGCGAGAGGAAGCCCGGAGCATCATGCTGGCGTTTGCTCCGAGATTCGGTCATCCAGCGTTCGAGCGGCTCGCGCGGTTGATCGAGCAAGGAGAATCGTCCGATATTGGCATCGCCGAGCAGCTGGTCATCGAGAGGCAATTGCCGGCGCGGGATCGCGCAAGCGTGCTGCGTGTGCTCGCTCAAGACATCACCCTGCAACGTCAGTTGATCGGCCAGATCAGCAGCATCAACGCCATCGGCGCAGAAGCGGGTGATGCATCGCTGTCGAACTTGGCCGTCAACGTCACCGGGACGAGCAACGTGATTGGACGCTGGTCCGTCGGCCCCGCGACCGATGATCGCACGTCGACCATCACACTGGTTGGGTCCCGCGGCACGGCGGTCGTCACCGCTTATGCTGCTGGCCGGCCGTGGTCGCTTCGCGTCGGCTCGCAACAGTCTGAATTCGAATCGCATGACGACGGCTCGGCGGCCATCGAGCGGTTGCAACGGGCGATCGCCAAGTCCGACTCGCCATCCGACTGGGAATCGCTGTGCCACGATCTTGACGCCACGGAACAGATCGAACGAAGTCTCCGCCGCCGGCGGACGATCGAGTTGCGGCGCGATGCTCAGAATGAAGAAGGAGCCTTCAAAGGCATCATGTCGGCCGGCGGCTGTCTCCTGCTCGTGCTGGCCTTGTTGTTTCTGATGGTCTTCGCGGTCGTCGAGGGATTCCGCATGCCCATGATCGATGCCGAGGCGGTGCGTGAGATGCGTGAGAGTGGCGAGGCGGTGCCGCGGATGCACGTGCTGCTGCGGCTGTGGCCCGTCTATCCGCTGGCCGCGTTTTTGCTGCTGCAATTTTTGTTGTTCGTCGCGAAGAAATCGAAGGTGGCGTCCGGCGACACTCCACCCGACTAGCGCGAATCCTGAACGTGCTGCTCCCAACCAACCGGTTGCGTCCAAGCTTGTTCCGTCTGGTCATCGAACGAAGGATTCCAGTGCTTCTTCGTCGAAGTCACGACCGTCCGCACGTATAGCTCTTCGCCGGTGAGCTGATAAGTCGCCGAAGTCCCTTTCACTTGGGCGAGAACTTTGCCTACGTCCGACGAATAAGTGCGGGTCGCGGTGATCTCCTTGCCGCCCTTGTCGACGATGGCTTGGCTTGCCTTGTCATAGTCGACCGGAGTCCCGATGAACTCGGTGACATAGTCGACACCCTCTTCACCCGCGATCGAAACCGAAAGCGATTGCGCCTGGCTGTCGAAGGCAACCGACTGGAGCGTCACGCCGCTCGATGCGTAAAAGTCGCCGGACTCGAGCGAGTGAATGATCGCTTCCGGAGTCAGCGCTTTCGCTTGCACCATGACCCAACCGCGACCGGGCGACGCACCGCGATTGCCGAAGTAGTTGTGCGAATCGTCCGTCGCCATCCCGTACAGCGGCGGATGGTTCATGTCGGCGATACGAATCGTGTTGGCGATGTCCCACATTCGTTCCAACCCAGCGTGCGTTTCGTCGCCGAGATGATGCACGTCGGGGTGTCCGTTGTAGACCTCGAAGAACTTCTCTTGCAAGACGGCGGCCATGTCCTCGGCGGTAACGGCATAGCCAAAGTTCGGATGGTTGAGATGTGCGATGATTGGCTGTCCGGCACGCTCGCTTTGTTGCTAGACGGCGATCAGGTTGTTCGCAATCGTTTCGCGAACGCTTCCGCCTCCTTGCGGACGAATCAACTCGGCGATGTTGTTCGCGTTGACATGAATGGGCAGCGAGCCGAAGTGATCAGTAATCTCTTCCGCTTGGATCATCAGAAACTCGCCCGGCTTGTCGAACATTGGCCCGAACTCTTCGAGCGTTTTCAAGCGGATCTCCGTCTTGCCGTCCTTTTCACGAGTCTCGACCCAATCGTCGCCGAACCTGGCGAGATAGCGTTTCAACCCATCGATGGCTCCCCGCTTGGGGCCAAGTTCCTCGCCAACCCACTTCTCGCCGCGACTCAGAATGTTGTGATCCGACAGACTGAGGAAGTCGTAGCCCTGCTGGACATACCAGTCGACGATCATCTCCGGGAAATCATTTCCGTCGCTCCACAACGAGTGCGTGTGCAGATTGCCCTTGTACCAGTGACCTTCATCGGCCTGACACGATGTGCCCACGACGCACGCCGTGAAGCCACTCACGATGAACAAGACGACGGTAGTCAACATTCGCGGCATGATGCGGAATCTCCTTTTGTGTTAATCAAAAGCGAGCCGCATTATAGTCAGCCGTCGCCGCCGACGCACATCGTAGGGTGGGCTGTGCCCACCAAGGCCGGACGGTGGGCACAGCCCACCCTACGCGTTACCGCTCCTGTGAATCGATCAACAACTCACCGGACCCGAGCCGGTCCGCACCATGAGCTTCGACGATCGCGCGGAAACTCGACGGGCGCGGCGGCAGGTTGAAGTACACGGTCGCTTGACCTGATTCGTCGGCCATGAAGAGCGGGTGCCAGAAGATCGTGCTCGAAGACTGGTCGGTCGCGGGAATGCTTGCTCGGGCATCATAGAACCACTTCGCGTACTCCCGCCGTAGAAAACCTCTCTCATTGACATCCGCAAAGGGCATGGGTTGCTCGGCGAGCGCGATGCGTCCTCCGCTCAATGCATCGGCCGTAGGCTGCGGCATCTTTGGGTTCGGGGCCGCCTCGGATCGGGGCTGTGCATCGGGAAGCGCCGCTTTCTTCTTCTCCATGTTCACCGACAACTCCGCGGCACCTTCGGGGACCGCGGTCTCAGCCTTTCCCCTCAGTTGTTCCCCCGGCGCAGCATCGCCAGGAGCCGGTTCGGGAGCAGCCTCGTATCGCGCGGAAGGTTTCGATGCGATCGGCTCGCCAGCCAGCGGCACATCGGGCAAAGTTGCCGCGTCGTCGGTCTGGAACATGAAGGTATCGGCCCGCTTGGAGTCTGCATTTTCGCTCAACATTTCCGCGTCTTGGGCAGCGATTGCTGTCTCGCTTTCGGCGAACGCGCCCGCCACTTCGCCATCCACTAGCGCGGCGTCGCTGACGGTTCGGTCGAGGCGAGACGATTTCATCGGCAGGCTGAGCGCACCAACCAACAGAGACACAACAGCAACCGCGCCCGCGAAGATTCGCAGCGAACGATTGCTTGATACCCGACGCAAACTGGCGGCACCGACCAACACCAGCAGGACGACGCTGGCGATGATAATCGATGACGCGAGAGACTTGCCGCCGGATGACGTGGCACTTGCCGATCGAGTTGAATGTCGAAGTACGCTTTGACGAATGTCGACCGTCGTTGCCGTGCTTATCGGAACCGCCGCCTCTTCGGCCCAAGCCACCGACCGATAACGCCAACTTGCGTCGTTTTCCTCGAACGGCAAACCGTTTCCTCCGCCGCCAAATCCTCCTCCGCCGCCGGCTTGCGCGAGCTGCGTCGCCGGAACTTGTGTGAAGCGACGCCAGCCTTGTGTTCCGAGCAACGAATCCAACGCGGCGACACTTTCCGAATCGTCCGACAAGTAGAAGTTTGCATCTTCCAACTGTTCGGGTGAATCAAGCTCTGTCAACAAATGAAAGTAGGTCGGCATGCGTATCGATTTGTCGTCGGCGAGATTCAAGACGGCATCGTCAACGATCGCGATCCCCAGCACGGCCGGAACGGGAGCCTTGTTTTCGTCTCGCACGGCCAGATCGAGTTGGACCGATTGTCCCGGTGCAAAGGTCTCCGCGTCGGGTGTGAGCCGCACATCAAGCCTTTGGCCGACGCGGCGATAGACCAGGCGTTCCGCGACGGGTGTCGGCGGCGTGTGAGCGGCATCGAAAACCGTCAGCCGGATGACGCCTTGGGCCTGCCCAGGCAACGTAATCTCACCACGAAACGTAGCGAACCTAGTGTTATCCGTAGAATACCGGTCGTCATTAAGAGTCTGCTGTCCAATCATCGCGCCGCGACAATACGCGGCCACAATCAATGGTTCCACCGGATAAACCTGATGCACCGTGAACGCGATCGGGGCATTCGCGTTGAACACACCCGCACCTGTTTCGATCGTCGTGAAGCACACGGGCGAAGTCGTAGGAAGCGGGATCTCCTTGGTAACGCCGGCCGGTCTTTCGATGATTAAACGGTACGTTTCATTGAAAATGGGCGTCAACGAGAAGACGCCTCTTCCTTCGTGGGCGGTGATGACTTCCGTGATCTCTTGGTTGTTCGAATCGACGATCCGTCCCTCGATGTGAGCCGGCTTGCCGAGCGGGTCGCGACCATAGAAGTAGACGCGACTCGGCAGTTCCGCCGCGAGATCTCCTCCCTCGGGATAAAAGTCGACGTTGACTTTGCCGAGATTGATCGGGATCTCCTTGGTAATCGTCTCGGCGGGAGTATCCCCTTCCTGCACGGTCACGCTCACGCTTGCTTCACCGCGCTCGATCGATGCGGGCAGGACCAGCGAAAACCGCGAGTTGCCTCCGGCATCGGTTTTTGCCTCGGGAGCGGCGAGCGGTAGCCCGTCGAGCGTCGCTTGAACCTGAAGCGGCAGCTCCGCTAACGGTTCACCGGCGACACGCTTGACCGAAAAATCAACATCGACTTGATCGCCGCTGGTGTAACTGTCTTGAGCCAACTCCAACTTCTTGAGCAATCTCGGAGCGGCATAGCGGCGGACTTGAAAATCACGCCACTCGTCGCGGAACAGATTGTCTGGATTGCTCACGATCAGCGTGTACGTCCCGTCCGGCAAGTCGCTTGGCAAAGCGAACGCACCGCTGCCGACACCATGCTCGGTCGCGACGAGGTTCGTCGCCCCCTCAATCTGCTCGTCACTGGAATTGACGATCTCAAACGAAGTGCTGAGTTCCCGTTCCGCCCGCAACCCAAAACGCGACAGGGTGACCGAACGGTAGAAGAGGCGTTCGCCTGGTTGGTACAACGGGCGATCCATCCGCAGGTAAGTGGCGAACCGCTCGGGACTAGCTTCCAGTGCTCGAAGAATCGGCGCGGGGGAATCATCCGCGGTCGCGACTTCCAAACGCGAGGCGTCGCGGGCCAGTGAGGCGTCAACTTCGAATCGAGCGACCCCTGATTGATCGGTCGAGGCCGAGTCTTGCCAGCTGACAACTCCGTTCGTATCGTAGACTCGATAGTTGAGCGTCGTCGAAACCGGCGTACCCGCTTGGTTCTCAACCTGAATCGAGAATGGACTACTTGCCTCGGCGTTCAGTCTGGAGGGGCCGGTCAACACGACTTGAAGCGGCGCGATCGTCGTCATGGCGACCGACGTCAGGTTGTTGTGGTTTGGCCGGGATGGCAACCACAACGACGACCCGACCAAGCAAATCAACGCACTCGCCGCGATGCCGAGGCACCAATTCGAAAGTTTGCGAGAAGCATGTGCAGGCCGAGTCTTCGAGCCCGGCTGTAGTTCGCCGCTCGCTGCTTCACCTCCGTCGGGACGAATCCACGCGACGGTCGGCATGTCGAAGCGGGCCGCCCGGCCAACGAGATCACACTGCAACTTGACCTTCGCATACGCGCGAGCCACGTCCGGATCGGAAGTGATCCGCTCGCACAAGGCGTTCGCCTCGTCCTCGTCCAAGAGGCCGTAAACGAATTCCATCAGTTGTTGTTGCAAGTCTTCGTTCATTGAAATCGGAAAGTGTCGAGTGGCTGGTGATTCCTCAGTTGAGTATCGAGCGGGTTTGGAACATCATGTTTCTGTCCCCAACGAGCTTGCCTCGTTGGAACAAAAGATTAGCGAGTTAGAAACGCTCGTGACGAATTTCGAGACTCCAACGGGCTCGTCCCGTTTGGTGAATGAGATTCGGTGCAACCGCCGCGTCGGTTCACCGACGTGGCGTCGAAGAATCTGATTCACCCACGAGGCAAGCTCGTGGTGGTCTTGGGTCTTCATCGTCATTGTTCTAACCAGCTAATCTTTGGTTCCAACGGGGCCAGCCCGTTGGGGACCATGGAACATGCAAGACGACAGCTATCTCACGGCCCATGCACAATGTCACGCGCCGTTCGACACTTCCTCTCCTTACTCTTCTTCCGCCAGGGCTGCTCGTAACTTCGTCAGTGCAAGTCGCATCCGAGTCTTCACCGTGCCGAGCGGAATGTCCGCGGCTTCGGCAATCTCCTCATACTTCAATTGGCCGTTCTGACGCAACAGGAACACTTCCTGCTCCTCGCCGCGCAGACCGCGAATCGCATCGCTCAGCCGCTGCAGCTGCTCGTTACGGGTCGCGATGGCCACCGGACCCGCATCCATACTTTCCACAATACTCTCGTCTTCGGGCAGTCCTTGTCGTTTGCGTCGCCACGCGGTCTGCCGCAGATCTCGCCCGGTATTCAGAGCGATGCGGAAGATCCAAGCCTTGAGGTTCTGTACCCCCGAGACTTGGTCCTTGTGGCGCCAACATTTGACAAACGTCTCCTGCAAGGCGTCGCGAGCGTCCTCGATGTTGCCGACCAGGTAATACAAGGTCCCCAGCAACTCGCTTTGGTATTGCGCGAAGGCATTCTCGAGCTTACCGCAATCGGTATCTCGTTGGGCCTTCGGCTGGCGAGCAACTTCGGTCACGAGGGACGCCTCTTCGCTGAATTAGACGAGCCGGTGAACCTGGCGGATTCACCTATCAGGAGTTTTTAGCAGAAAACCCCCTCATATTCAGCACTTAGGGCCGGCAAATCGGGTAGAAATGGGGGACGCGTCTACTCTAATAACGCCGATCTTGTCGTTTTGTTAGCCGCGAGAGGATAATAAGCGGCGAGAATTTCAGTTCGAAGCAGGTTCGTCAAGCAGAATGAAACGAATTGGAGGCGTTGTAGAGGTCAGGTGTCAGAGGTCAGAGGTCAGCTAATTCAGGCGGACCTCTGACCTCTGACCGCTGACTTCTCACCAACCATGTGGCCAACTGAGGACAAGACCGAAGAGCTGTTGCTCGGTGCCAAAAACGGCGACGACGACGCTATCAATCGCCTGATCGATCGGCATCGCGGTGCGGTCTTGCGGATGGTCCAGCTGCGTCTGGACCAGAAGATTCGCCGCCGAGTGGCTGCCAGCGACGTCGTCCAGGACGTCATGATCGACGCCAGCCGCCGGTTGCAAGAGTACATCGCCAACCCGGTCATGCCGTTTCATCTGTGGCTCCGGCACATCGCGAAAGACCGCATCATCGACGCGCATCGACGTCATCGCGGCTCGCAAAAGCGCTCCGTCGACCGCGAACAGGGGTTGGCCGTTCCGGGAGCCGACGATCATTCCACAATGGACCTTGCCGCTCATCTGTGCGATGGCGAACTAACGCCCGCGGCTGCCGCGACGCAACGCGAGATGGCCCAACGCGTCGAAGCAGCCATCACCGAACTCGGCGAGCAAGACGGCGAGATCATCATCATGCGGCATTACGAACAGCTCTCGAACCAGGAAGTCGCGCAGGCACTCGGGCTGAGCGAACCGGCGGCGAGCATGAGGTATCTTCGCGCCGTGAGGCGATTGCGCGAGATGCTGACCGGCGATCAAGGCGGTGCCGACGCATAACACGAAAACAACCGACGAGCCGTTTAATCTTGCTCTGCCGGAATCGACCCCAATGGCAAAAACATCGTTTTCGGAGCGGGTCGGTCTCCTAATTCTCCCTGGATCACTTGCAGACTCTCGAACCCAAACTGTTCGTAGAACGCAACGGCTTCAGGCTTCGCGTCCACAAGCACTCCGCAACATCCCGCAAGCTTTGACATTTCATGTGCGATGTGAAATGCCGCACGTAGTAGCCGTTTTCCAACCCCTTGCCCTTGCGCCGACTTGGCAACTCCTAAGCGGGCTATACGGAGAGCAGGCAAAGGATACTTTGGTAAACGCTTGCGTAAACGGTCAGGCAGATCTTCAACGACGATTGATGTCGCTGCAACCGTCACGTATCCGAGGAGTTCGAGCTGCTCGACCGCAACGTAAGTGGTTCCGACATAATGACGAAACTGATTCTGCCCGGCATAGTTTTGAAAAAAACGATCGAGATCGACATTGCCGGAAGCGAATGCAGTACGGTCGTCCTCCGGTCGCAACCTGCGGACCTCAATCATCGAAGAGCGCCTTCATAGCGTCTGTCGGTGCCGAAGGTTTTTCGATCCGCTCCAGCAATCGCTGGCCTGCGTCCTTCGACAACTTCACCACGGGCGGGATCAAGATGTCCGCGGGCAATTCTTCCAAAAACCCAAGATGATGTAAGATCGCCGATTCAATGAGATGCGACTTCTTGACGCCGAACGCTTTTGTGTACGCCTCCATGCGTTCCTTTGTCTCGATCGAAATGTTCGCGGAGATTTGAGTCTTGGAAGCGGTCATCACTTGTCGTCCAAAAGCGTCTGAGAGCTGGCTTCGTGTAGCCTCTACATTATTGTAGATTTTTCTACCTGAGAAACAAGCGAATGAAACTGAGTCTCTTGTGTGCAATGATCCGGCACATCGCAATTGCGAGCCAGTTCGTCGGTGTCAGGACGAATCCATGAAGAACGAACCGAACACTGAACGCGACGAACGACTAGCGCTACTGTTGGCCGATCTAACGGATCTCGCGCACGACGGGCAACGTGTCGATATCGCTGCAGTTTGCCAGGAGTATCCTGATCTCGCCGACGAATTGCGCGAGCTGTGGGGCGCGGTGATGATAGCGGATGCGGCGGGAAGCAGTGATCTGCACGCGACGTTGTCGTCGGACTCGGCGCGCGACGCGCCGACCATGTCGTTCGAGCTGCCGTGTCGTTTTGGTGACTACGAATTGATCGAAGAGCTTGGCCGCGGCGGTATGGGGATCGTCTATCGCGCTCGACAGATCAGCTTGAATCGCGAACTTGCCGTGAAGATGATTCTGCAAGGCCAACTCGCTTCGCCGGCCGATCGTGAACGCTTTCAAGCCGAAGCGGAATCGGCGGCGCGGCTCGATCATCCCGGCATCGTTCCCGTTTATGAAGTTGGCGAGATCGATGGCCAGCCGTACTTCAGCATGAAATACGTTCGCGGCGAGACGCTGACGCAGCGGCTCACCGAAGGGCTCGTCTCGCCCAAGGAAGGCGCGAAAATCCTTGCCGCTGTCGCGCGTGCGATCCATTACGCGCATCGGCAAGGCGTGTTGCATCGCGACTTGAAGCCGTCCAATATCCTGATCGATGACGATGGCCAACCGCATGTGAGCGATTTTGGGTTGGCCAAACGCGTGCAAGAAGCCGAGAGCCTGACTCGAACCGGCGCGATCCTGGGCACACCGGCGTATATGGCACCCGAACAAGCAGCCGGAGCGCGCGGTGAGGTTGGTCCGGCGAGCGATGTCTTCAGCCTGGGCACAATCCTGTATCAGATGCTGACCGGCAAGCCACCGTTCCAAGCGGCTTCGCCCGTCGACACGATTCTCATGTTGCTCGAACAAGATGTCGTCCCGCCGCGCGTGGTCAACCCGCGCGTGGACCGCGACCTGGAGATGATCGCGTTGCGTTGCCTGCAAAAACCGATCGACCTTCGTTACGACAGCGCCAGCAGTTTGGCGGATGATCTGGAAGCGTATCTCAACGACGAGCCGATCTCCGCTCGCAGTGGACGGTTTAGGCAAGTCCTCTCGCAGATGTTTCGCGAAACGCATCATTCGGTCGTGCTGGAAAACTGGGGCTTGCTGTGGATGTGGCACAGCCTGGCCTTATTCAGTGCCAGCGCGCTGACCAATGTGTTGCAGTGGATGGACGTGGACCGGTGGATCTACATGGCGTTGTGGACGATGGGGATTTGGGTCTGGGCCGGCGTGTTCTGGTGGCTGCGAAGAAGAATGGGGCCGGTGACGTTTGTCGAGCGGCAGATCGCCCACGTGTGGGCAGCCAGCATGGCCGCGATCGCCGGGTTGTTCTTCGTCGAAATGTGGCTCGGGCTGCCGGCGCTGACACTGTCGCCGGTTTTGCCGCTGATCGCCGGGATGGTTTTCGTGATTAAAGCCGGCATCCTGAGCGGAACATTTTATCTGCAAGCGGTCGCCCTCTTCGCGACGTCGCCGCTGATGGCCTGGTTTCCCGAAGTCGGTCATCTGATTTTCGGGACCGTGTCCGCCGCCTGCTTCTTTTTTCCAGGGCTGAAGTACTACCGTCAACGCATCGCGGCCGAAGCGAACTGAGCAGCCAAGTAGGTCACGCTCGCCGAGCGTGACCTTGCCGCACTCAGGGGTTCCGCGTGACAGGTCACTTCCGGCGGAAGTGACCTACTGGGACTTCCGGGCGTTTCGCGTTACATTGACAAGCAACTGGGAACTTCGAACTCCAACTTGCATGATCCAACAGGAAAAGTAACTGCGATGAGTGATGCAAAGGTGCGTGGCGTTGTCCACCTGATCGAAGAAACAAAAACGTACGGGCAGAATGGGTTTCGCAAACGGCTCGTTGTCCTGGAACAAGATAACGATCGGTTCACGAACTATATTCCTGTCGACTTCATCCAAGATGCGTGCGATTCGGTCGACGATCTGAACGTCGGCGACGAAGCCGAAATCACGTATCGCCTGAGCGGCCGGAAGTGGCAGCGCGACGCGGGTAGCGAAGTGAAGTTCTTCCTGAACGCCGAGGCGACCGCATTCAAGGTGCTGGGTGGCAACGCATCTTCCGCGCGGAATTCCAGTCCAGCGGACGACACCGATCCAAACGCCGGACTTGCGGAAGCCGCGTGTGGCGAAGAAGACATCCCGTTCTAGTCCGGATTGTTCATCAGCCGCTTGGCGATAGCCAGCGGTGTTCGCGAACATCGAGAGAACCGCACGCTATCGCCTGGCGGCTGATTTGCGCGGTGTTTTGAGCAAGGTAGCCGTAACTCTTTTTACAAACGTATTCTTTCAGAATGCTGACCGGTCGATAAATAATCCGGGCTAGCCGGCCAGCCACCAATAGTGCCTCTTCTAACCCAGAGCCGGATGCTCGCGATGATTGTCCGTCGCTTGTTGATACGCCTTGGCGACCGCGAGTAGTTTCGTTTCGCCGAACAACCGCCCTGTAAACGTGATGGCGTTGGGAGTTCTCACGTCATCCTGTTGATCAAAGCCATCCGGCAACACCGCGGTGGGATGTCCGGTCAGATTCGTAATCGCCAAGTCGTCGCCGCCCACATAGCAATCGATGCCGGACGTAAAGGTGTCAGGAGCATATATTGACGAATTTGCGCAAGGTGGCTAGGTACCGCGATGCCGCGAACGAAACGAGTTGCTCCTGGTGGGATGGTGTTTCACGCCCTCAATCGAGGCGTCGGAAGAATGAAGATCTTCTCGACCGACCGCGACTATCTGGCCTTCGAGGAAACGGTCGAAGAGTCGCTGCGGTTTTATCCACTGCGGATTCTGGGGTACTGCTGGCTGCCAATTTGTGCGAGGCGGCAGAAGCGTGGCGTGGGGCAGCTTATGGCGGCGCACGAACAACGTCCGCTCACCGTTGCTGAGCGACTGGCCGCTGCCAGAACCTCGCAATTGGCCCAGGCTGGTCAACTCGCCGCAAACGGAGGCGGAGTTGACCGCGATTCGGCGCAGCGTTCAGCGCGGCAGCCCGCTGGGCAGCGAAGCTTGGGTCCAATCCACGGCTCACACGCTCGGTTTGACTTCGACACTCCGCTCGCGTGGACGACCGAAAGTCGAACCGGAAGAATAAATCCGCAGCCATCGCCGGATCGCCGACAAACTATATGCTATCGCGGTAGGGACCGCCGTTAGCGGCGGCCCCCCGCACAGATCCGTACGTGAAGGATTACCTCCTACGGCTCCTCCGTTAGGTCAAACGATCTCAACACTTGGCGTTGATACCCGTCGTGATTGCCGGGCCGCTCCAATTGATGTTAGATCCAACACAGGGTTTGGAACATCGACGGCAGTTCGGCAATGCTTCCCTTCGGTGACTTCCTTTCCTCGACGGATTCCGCCACTGCGGTCGCAGCTTTGTTCACCCGTGTCGACGGTACTACGAAGTCATCTGACGTCCCAGCAGCGTTCATGTCAGAAGTGCCCTCGGGGAGGTTCGCTGCCCGTTCCACACCGTAGCGAGGCGATATGGAAACCAAGGGGCTCTCCCGGTTCTCGCGCTTGGAATGTCAACACATGCACAGGTTCTCAGACTCCGCCGTGTCCGTCGATTCCTCACCAATATCGGAATCGTCGATGTTGCCTTCTCCGAGTCAGGACTAGATCGGCACACGGAAGTGATGCTTTCGGAGCCGGGTACCCTCTGGGTGGGCTGGCCTGCGTTTCCTCTTGCCGATGCCACACCCGCGACGTTACCATCGCCAGCGTACGGTTCGAGGCCAGAGTAACTGGCTAGGTCTTCTCTGTAGGACTCTTTCATTCCCAATTCCAAGCCGGTTTATCCCGGCGCTTTCCCTGACCCCTTTAGACCTCGGTCGATCGAGTGCCGCCCGGTTTTCTCCGGCCAAGAAGACTGCGTCGTGAAGCCGCCGGACCCAGGCGGGCAGATCGGCCTCGATCTGCTCGGCGCGGACGACGGCTCCGCCATCGGGCAGTTCCATGTACTCTTCCAGATACCAGCGCAGGTCGTAGTCGTCGTCGGTGAGGAATGGCTCGAACAGCACCTCGACGCCGATGCTGTGGCCGTCGCCATCGGTCAGCGAGACGACGCAGCTGTTTTCGGCGGAGGGGGAAAAGAGGATGCGGATTTCCTGCATGACACCACAATATCACGGATAGATTGGCGTAGGAAACCCCGAACGTCAATCATGTAACTTTGCGCACAATGTAGACGGCACACTCCGTGTGCGGAATTCGGCACACGGAGTGTGCCGTCTACAATGTTGCGGATTCGGACCAGTTACTAGACCAGGGAGAAGTGCATGACCACCTTCGAGCACGCGATGTTGGGGATCAACGGCGTGATCGCCGCTGGCTTGCATCGACGCTACGCATGGCGTGTCGCGGCATTGGCCGGTGTCGTGGCGGTCAGTCCCGATTGGGACGGGCTGACCATTCTTGGCGGCATGGAGCTGTTCGATCATGCACATCGAGCCTGGGGGCACAGCATCTTCACCTGCGTGGTACTCGGTTGTGTTCTCGCTGGTGTGGACTTCCGCTTCGATTTTGTCGGACAAGGCGAGCGGCTGCTCTGCCGAGTGCTTCGCATACCGTCGAAAGCACGCGCGACGCGACCGGATCGAAGCTGGAGACGTCTAGCGATTTGGCTGACGGTCGCGATCGTGGCGGCAATGAGTCACCTCGCGGCCGATGTGGTCTATTCAGGGACAGCAGAACTCTCCGATTGGCATCTTCAATTGTGGTGGCCATTCTCGTCACGAGGATTTGTATTCCCGCTGGTCCGCTGGGGCGATGTTGGCGTGACCGTCATCTTCGTGATCAGCATGTTCGCCATGGTTCGCCGTCGCGAATGGATACAGCCGATTGCCCTCATCACGCTCACGCTGGTCGTGGTGTACATTGTGATTCGTGGAACATTGCTCTCGTGAACTCGGCTCGGCCACCAAGAACTCATCCATGAAACTGCTCGCCATCCTCCACTTCCGCTGCCCGCGCTGCTTGAAAGGGCCGGTCTTTCGCACATTCTGGAGCCTGCATAAAGAGTGTCCCGAGTGCGGCCTCGCCTTCGAACGCGAGCCAGGATATTTTACGGGAGCCATGTACTTCAGCTATGGCATCGGCATCTTGATTGCAGGTCCGGTGTCGATCTACCTGTTTCTTCAGGGCTTTAGCGAGCCGGTCATTTTTGCGGTCGCCCTCGCCCAACTCGCGATCGTTTCGCCGCTGCTGTTTCGCTACTCGCGAGTCGCCTGGATGCACTTCGATCAACGCTGGGACCCGAGGTAGTCGCATTGTCGCCTTTCGCGGAGCGGCTATGACATAATCAGCCGCTGGGCGATAGCCCGCGATTTCCCCGCGAGAACCGGACGCTAGCGCGTACCGGCTGATTTCACCCGGGAGCGAAAGGCGACCAGCAACGCGGCAACGGCAACTCGACGGCCGCTCCAATCGACGCGGACCGATAGGCTGCAAACAGAATCTCGGTCGCCGCAGCCGCCACATCGACCGACACTTCGCTCTGCTTTCCTTGCTCGATACAGTCCAGAAAATGTTTGGCATCGGTCGCCCAGAAGGAAGCGGTTGGCAAGACCCAACCATTCTTCGGCGCGGCCTTGTAGGGACTGTCCGGCCGCGGAGCCCACATGCCCATCGGATCGTCCGGATCGCGCGGCGGCGGCGTCCAGGGAACGACATCCGCCCAGACCTCGACGCGCGGCCGATGAGCATCAACCGTCACGGAACCTTTCGTTCCAATCAGGCAGACGCGATGCAAGCCCATGCCGGGATGCGATCGCCACCCCGCCCGGCCCGCGCTGATCGTGGCTGTCACGCCGCCATCGAACTCCAGCAGCAGCTGGCCAAAATCTTCCATGTCGTGCGATTGATGCTCAGTAAAGAAGAAGTTGCCGGTGGTGCCATGAACACGCGTCACATTTTGGCGCAGCAGCCACAGCAGCATCGCGATCGGATAGACGCCGACGTTGGTTAGCTCTCGCTTGGCGTCGGGCAACTCGAAACGCGTTGGCGTCTCGTGTTCGACACGAGGTCGCGACAGATCCGCGGTGCCGCCATGCCCCTTCGCGAAACAGACGTCACAGTGAACAGCCACAAGATCGCCAAGCTCGCCGGATTCGAGGACGGCTCGCACTCGCTGAGCCGGATCCCAATGAACTTGCGTGAACATGTGCGCGACGATACGGCTTTCGCGAACGGCCGCCACGATCGAATCCACGTCCTCGACCGATCCCGCCAGCGGCTTGTCGAGATAGAGATGCTTTCCCGCCCGAGCAGCCTGGACGATGATGCGGCCGCGTCGATACGGTTCCGCGCAAATGCTGACGATGTGGACATCGTGGCGGGCGAGTGCGTCGGTCAAACTCGGCAGCATCGGAATGCCGAGCCGAGCCGCAAGTCGCTGGTTCAACGCCCGGCGTACGTCCGGCACATCGTCTTCATCGACAACAGCGATCAACGTGCAGCGACCATCGGCGATCAACGCGTCGGCGTAACCTGGCTGATGCGTGTTGTCTCCTGAGACAAGCAAAAGCCCATAGGGTGGGCTCTCCCCTCCATACCTTAAGGGGTCGGGAGTCTTTTTCGGTGGAAAGTTTTCGCCAACATTGAGTCGTTCGTCCGAAAAAGACTCCCGACCCCCTCCCGCCTCCCATGAGAACATGCCTCGACTGCCGAACACGACTACTTCGACCAGCGGCTCGTCCGCGAGGCACACTCCCGCCGAAACAATCGCCGAGCGTCCTTTTGTAGTCCGGACGAGTTGGCTGATCTGCCGCCTCTGATCACCGATCGCAAACGTGGTTATCGCCGTGTCGCCGAGCCAGGCGAGCGATCTGTCGACGAGCGACCTAGCAAGAGCGGAAAGCTCATGCGGAGCGTCTGCCAGATGAGCGATCAGACGAACCGCCGCCGGCTCGCCGATTTGACCTGTCGCCAAAGCGCGTTCGATAGTTGGAAATGCCGATGTGTATTTCATGTTCAATCGGAATCAGCCAACGGCTAGGCGAGCGGGGTACGGTAGTCCCCTGATGGGCCGGTGCAGACACCATCAGGGGACTAACGTCCCCCGCTCGCCATGATTTTGCCAAACACTTAGTCCATGAACTCGACAAGCTCTGCGCTGTGACGTGGCATTTGCAGCATCCGCAGAGCCCGAGCTTCCAACTGCCGGATCCGTTCGCGCGTGACTTGGAAGACGCGCGCCACTTCTTCCAGCGTATAGTTGTAGCCGTCGCCGAGCCCGTATCGCATGTTGAGGATCTCGCGGTCGCGCCAGCTGAGGTTTTGCATGACGGCGTGCAGACGCGTGCGAAGCATTTTCAAACCAGTGTTCTCCGCGGCATCTTGCTCGCTCAAGTTCGGCAGCAAATCGCCAAATTCGGTGTCTTCGCCACGACCAAGCCGGACGTGCAAGCTGGTCGGAAAGCTGCTCATTTGCAACAGTTGTTGTGTCTCTTCGACCGGAAGCTCTGCGGCCTTGGCAAGTTCCTCGATCGTCGGCTCGCGGCCGAGGACGTGCGTCAGCGACGCTTGCAGCTTGCGCACTTTGGTGACTTCGGCCGTCATGTGGACCGGAACGCGAATGGTGCGGCTGTGATCCGCAACGGCGCGCGTGATCGCTTGGCGAATCCACCACGTCGCGTAAGTACAGAACTTGAAACCGCGGCGATACTCGAACTTCTCGACCGCACGCATCAACCCGGCATTCCCCTCTTGAATCAGGTCGCTGAACGTCAGGCCTCGCTTACGATACTTCTTGGCAATCGAGACAACCAAGCGAAGATTCGCTGCGGAGAGCTGCTGCTTGGCGTCTTGGTGTTCACTCAGAAGCTCCTGCATTTGGCGGACTCGGTGGTGCAACCCGGCGGGCGTTTGTTGCACCGCACGAACCAATCGCTGATACTCGGCTGCCAGCGGCCGCCACTCGTCCGCCGGAATTTCGTCCCGTTCGCAGCGGGCAAGCTCTGCTTGCAAGTACTGAAGGCGCTGGTCGATCTTAACCACTTCGTCGTACAAATCGGTCAGAAACGGTAGCCGCAAACCAAGCTCTTCGACCAAGCGAACTGCTCGACGACGACGTCGGACGACTCGGCCGTAAGCCGCTTGCCGCGCCCGCTTGGCCCGCGACTTGGACGTCACCACGGCGAACTCCGCTTGGTTCAATTCCAGCATCGCGTCGAGCGAGTTCAGGTTGTGGGGCAAGCGACCGAGAATATGGTCTTTCTCCAGCCGGTCGCTCACCGAAACTTGAACCGTGCGGTCGAACGCCAAATCGCCTGCATGGACCCGGTGCAGCAAACCTACCGCGGCACGCAAGACATAATCGCAGTCCAATAACATCCGGCGGAACCGCGTGCGTGTCGTTTCGACTCGCCGGGCAAGTGCGATTTCTTGTGGACGTGTTAACAGTGGAACTCGACCAATCTCAGAAAGATAAAGCCGAATCGGATCGTCGACCCAGGACGCATCCTCGTCGGGATCGCGGCGTTCGCGAGGCTTACGAGTTTCCTCGGCATCGCCATCCGCGGAACGAAAGACGTCCAGCTCAAAAGCTTCGTCAAATTCGGACGAAGCCGAGTTGAAGGATGTGTTGGTCGGGAAGGTGATCGAGTTGTAGGTTGCGGTACTCATGATTCTCGTCGTTCTTACTTAATGCTTCTAATAAACGCTACTAGTATTGTAAAAGCTGCTCGCGAATCGTCGTCAACAGCTTTTTTGTGTCGTACGGTTTCGGCAAAAAGTCGATCGCGCCCAATTCCTTGGCACGAACTCGCTCCCTTTGATCGGCGGAGGCCGAGACCACGATGACCGCAAGTCCGTGATCGTGCTCGGCGAGCCGCTCCAATAGTTCGAGCCCATCCATGCCAGGCATTCGCAGATCCAAGATAACACAACCGCGTCGATCGGGGTGAAAAACTTCCCAAAAGGCGTCGGCCGATTCGTAGGTTTCGACCCGGAACGTCTCTGCCATCAACAACAACTCCAACGACTCACGCATTTCAGCGTCATCATCGACGACAAATACCGTCGGGACACGGAAAGGGTCGACTGAGCTGTTGGGCTGCAACTGATTCAAGGTCGGGCGACTCGATTGACGGCACGGCCCGTGAGTCGGGGCGGGACGAAGCAACGTCGCAGGCGAACCGTTTGGCGAAGTCTTCGTCGTTGGCATATTCCGCGCGTCAAATGTTCAAAGGAAACGTCGAACTAAAGTTGTCGACTTAGGTTACGCCGATCTGCCACAATCTCAATTTGGCAAATCACCCGAGAACCTAGCCGTTGACTAGGTCACTACTCAGAAAGACACGAATTCTTTGCCTAAGTTCACAGGCGACAGGATCTACGCGAGTGGCAGATGAAAGCTCACCAACCGGAGGTTTTGGGAGGGCGAAGCTCCCGCTGAGCCGGTTCGGCAGGAGCCTCACCCTCCCGGAATCTTTTGGACTGCCATTCGCCCTATTGCTCGCGGGGGCGGACGATTCGAGCCAGCTCGACCAACGAGTCGACTTGCATCTTCTCCAGCAAATTGCGGCGATGAAAGTCGACGGTCTTGGTACTGAGACTCAAACGGTTGCCGATTTCCTTCGTATTGCCGCCGTCGAGCAACAAGTCCATGATCTCGTGTTCACGACGGGTGAGCGAATCGAGCAGGTTCTGCGTCAATCGGTCCGCCCGTTCGTCGCGGCGTCGCTGCTCGTCTTGCCGGAGTGCTTGTTGAACTCGTTCCAGGAGCTGCTGGGGGCTGTAGGGTTTTTGAATGAAATCAACCGCGCCGGCCCGCATCGCTTCCACCGCCATCGGGACTTCGGCATGCGCGGTGACAAGAATAATGGGCAGCTTGATTTCTTGCTCGACCATCCATTTTTGTAGCTCCAGGCCACTCATTCCCGGCATCCGCACGTCGCTGACGAGGCATCCGCCACGCTGCGATTCGTAGTTCGCCATAAAGTCCTCGGCGGAAACAAACACCTCGGCGTTGAGCTTCACGGACTCAAGCAACAGCGAAACGGACTCCCGAAACTCGGGATCGTCGTCGACGACGAAGACGGTCGATGGTGAAGTGGTCACGGGCATCGGGTGGGGAATCCGAACGAGCATCACGGCTCACGAAGCGGGAATCTGGACTTGAGAATCACTCCATCTTGCCATCATCGGCGTTGATTGGCAAATCGACTGTGACGACCGTCCCTTGTCCGGCTTCGCCAGCGATCTCGATTTTGCCGCCGTGACCTTGCACGATACCGTGCGCGATGCTCAGCCCAAGGCCCGTGCCGCCTTGCTTTTGTCGCGTCGAATAGAACGGGTCGAAGGCTCGCTGGCGCTGCTCGACGGTCATCCCCGGTCCGTCGTCTTCGACCGAAATCCGGACGCCATGCTTGGTCCGGGAAGTTCGAACGGTGACTTGGATCGGGCCGTCCGCCGACCGGCTGGCGTTGTCGATCAGATTCGTCAGGACTTGCTCGATCTCCAACTCGTTGATCCAAACTTCCGGCAAGTCCTCGGCCAATTGCAATTCGATCGTGGCAGTTTCACGTTCGGCATGTGGTAATGCCGAGACTCTGGCGTCGCGAACAACGGTGTTGATAGCAACCAGCGAACGCTCGGTCGGTTCCTGGCGTGAGAATTTCAAAACATTTTCGACAATCAGCCGACAGCGGTGAGCGGAACGAACGACGTTGTCGAGGCAGCGCTCCAACAGATGTTTGGCATCGGGATCGTCCTTGAATCGCATGGCGGCTTCGGCGGCGTTCAGCGCGGCAGCGATCGGATTGTTGATTTCGTGTGCGATACCGGCCGCCATCGTGCCGATGGATGCCAGTCGTTCGGCTCGGCGCAGCGCCCCCTCCGTCTGTTTCTGTTCCGTGATATCCTGACCGACCGATTGCAGTTCGAGCAAAATGCCCCGTTCGTCAAAGATGCCTCGTTCCGTCCAGCGTTGCCACCGCGTCTCGCCGTCCGGGCCGACGTCTTTGTGTTCACCGCGAGCGACAGGATTGTCGACGGAGAGGGAAGCGATCCGGCTCTGTAACGCTTCGCGCTCCTCGTCACTGGACATCCAGGGGAACAGCGACTTGCCGATCAGCTCCTCGCGGGTCTTTTCAAAATAGCGACAGTACGCATCATTCACGAACGTGTGAGTTCCATCCGGGAGCCAACGAACGATCAGCTCGGTTTGACCCTCCACGACGTTTCGATAACGCTCTTCGCTCGCTCGGAGTTGTGCGGTCCGGCGGGCAACGCGTTCCTCGAGTTCCGTGTTCAGCCGCCGGATTTCCAATTCGGCGCGTTTCCGCTCGACGCCGTATCGAATCGATCGGACCAGCAGCGAATCGCTGATCGCTTCATCCTTGATCAGGTAATCCTCGGCACCACTTCGGAGTGCTTCGAGTGCGACCTGCTCGTCGGTGACCCCCGTCAACACGATGATCGGCAGGTCAGGCGCATCCGTGGCGAGACGCTCGAGTCCTTCGAGCCCATTGCAGTCCGACATCATCAGATCCAGGAGGACCACATCGAACTCGTGTTGCGAAAGCAGATGCACGGCGTCCCGCAGTTGCTCGGCGTGCTGAATGCGAAAGCGGGGCGACCGAACCGAGCCGAGCAACTTGGTGACCAGCATCGCATCGAGCGGGCTGTCCTCGACCAAGAGAACGTGAAAGGAGTCTCCGTCGCTCACGATGCCCGCTCCGCGATCATTTGACTTCCAACATCCGTTCGAGTGCAATGAGCGACCACTTTGAAGTCTCCCGGTCGACGTCGATCACGTTGATCGGAGTGCCCGCCGCGAGGTTCTCCAAGCTCCAGCAAAGATGAGCCAGATCGATCCGGTACATCGTCGCACACATGCAGATGACGGGCGACAAGAAGTGAATCTCCTGCTCTGGATGCTCGGCTTTCAGCCGGTTCACCAGATGCAACTCCGTGCCGATCGCCCACTTGGTGCCCGCCGGCGCGGCTTCGACTTGTCTAATGATGTAGCCCGTCGAACCCGACAGATCGGCAATGTCATTCACTTCCCGCGGGCATTCGGGATGCACGAGAATCTTGATGCCCGGAGTCTTCTCGCGCAATTGATGGACGTGCTCGGGGCGAAACATCTGGTGAACGCTGCAATGCCCTTGCCAGAGGATGACCTTGCTCGCTTCGAGCACCTGTTCGGTGTTGCCGCCAAAGTCATCATCGTGCGGATTCCAGACAGGCATCCGGTCGTTCGCGATGCCCATCTTGAGAGCCGTGTTGCGACCAAGGTGTTGGTCGGGAAAGAACAGCACTCGGCTCGTTCGCTGGAACGACCATTCGAGAACGGCGGCGGCGTTGCTCGATGTGCAGACGATGCCGCCATGTTTGCCACAGAACGCTTTTAAGCTGGCCGCGGAATTGATGTAAGTGACGGGCGTGATGTCGTCCGTGTCGATCACTTCGCCAAGGTCATCCCACGCCGCTTCAACTTGCTCGATCGCAGCCATGTCGGCCATCGAACAACCCGCTGCCATGTCCGGCAACACGACAGTGACTCGCTCGCCAGCTCGCTCCGTTAGTTTCTCAGGGCGATTCGCCAGGATGTCTGCGGTCTCGGCCATGAAGTGTACGCCGCAAAACGCGATGTAGCGACAATCGCTGCTCGACGCCGCCATCTGACTCAACTGATAGCTGTCCCCCCGCAGATCGCTCAGCGCAATCACTTCATCTTGCTGATAGTGATGGCCCAGTATTAATAGCTTCGGTCCCAAAGATTCGCGGACGGCATTGATTCGCCGAGCGAGTTCGTCGTTTTCGAGCGACTTGTAAGGTGCCAACTCGTAGGTCGGCGTAGGATCGATTGCGATGGACATAGCATCTGAATTCGGTGAAATGACTCAGTTGTCTCGAACTGTCAGCATTATAGACCGCTCGCGACGCCCTCGACAGTCTTGTGTTTTGCCTGCGTTTGAAGAGGTTAGGCAAAGTTTGCGGGCACCGCGACCGATAAGGGATGACGAGACAGTCACTTCGAAGTGTCCGTAGCTAGCACAATCACCCACCATGGCCGACTTTACACCCGAAATCACGTCCGAGAACTTGTCCACGTCCGAAGCAGGTGGCGGGGAACTCGCGACGCCGCAGCCAACCGAGGGTGATCGGCCGGCTGCGTCGCAGCCCCCTGCAAAGTCCCGCATCCAGTACGCCGATATCGAGGACGGGATTCGCCAACTGCCGACCTATGCGAAAAGTCTGTTGAAAGTTCGCGTCCCGGTAACCGTGACTTTAGCTTCGGCCAAATATCCGGTGAGCCAGATCTTGGAACTCGGTCCCGGCTCGATCATCCAGTTCAACAAGCCGTGCGAGGATAACTTGACGTTGGAAGTGGGCGACCACTCGATCGCCAAGGGAGAAGCCGTCAAGGTCGGCGACAAGTTCGGCCTGTGGATTACTTCGATGACGATGCCGGACGAGCGCTTCTGGGTCATTCACGGTCGACGTAGCGGCGCTCGCGTCAAGTAGCACAATGTAGACCGCACACTCCGTGTGCGGAATTCGGCACACGGAGTGTGCCCTCTACAATTCTGCGGTTACGAATCGCCCTACGGCAGCTTTTGAAGAAGCCGGCCGGCTCGCTCCCAGCCGTCGTCGCCGAGTTCGCTGATCGAGAGCCGCAGCTTGTCGCGGTTCTTTTCGATCTGGCGGTTCGCCTGGGCCACTAACTTGGGACGCCGCTCGTTGATTTCTTCTTGAAGCACATCGCGCAGACTTCGTCCCAACTGCTCGACACCCGGGCCCTGCAAGTTGCTGACGCGTTGCAGATCGAAGCTGACCAGCGTGAGATCGGCGGCCGTTATCTCAGGTTCGATGACGAGATCCGGAATGATCTGTTCGAAGTCGAGCTTCATACTTGCTTCGCAGGTCAGCCTTAGTCGCACGACAGCCTCCGCGTCGGTACTCAGGCTGATCAGTTGGACTCCCCGCTCCCACTGCGACAGCCTCGCGAACAGCCCCAACTTTGCATCGATGGCAATCTCAAACGCAACGCTGCTTCCCTCCGCAGGCCGAACATTCTCGATCCGAAGATCAAACTGCTTCTCCGGGTCGATCAGCCACGCGCGATAGCGTTTCCACGTGCCATGATTCACATCGCGCCATCTCCGCTTCGTCTTCAGTCGCAATCCGTCCAACGAGACCCGCACCCCGTTCCACACGCGTGTCGTCCCGCCCCAATGCTTGGCGTTCTCGTAAGTCTCGGGGATCGCGGCGAGCGCGAGCTGTCGCAGCAGATCTTTCGAGCCGCCTTGATCGACCAACGCCACTACTTCCGCCGCTTCGGACACGGACAGCCGCGCATCCTGCTGCGCCCGTGCCTGCACGGCACTCAACAGCAGTAACGCAACGGCTCCGCCGACTGCTTTCGTGATCACCGCGCCCATGAATATTCCCCGTCTCCGCGATCGTTGACTCTCGGAAGGGTATGCGGAAGCTGCCCGTCAGGGAAGTGGAATTGTCGCTGTTCGTCAGACTTGCGACCGCTATCGAACTATCTGGCCGAAGGATGCTATCTACAGCGAATCGGCCTACTCCTCGTCGCAGGCTTCCAGCCTGTCCTGGCCCTGCGGCACCGCCGTCATGGGAATCGTCCGGTTGTAATCGCGCTGGACTACTACAGGGTTTCGCCTTGGAGTCGCTCGATATGCAGGGCTTTTGTTTTATTCAATCTGTGGCGAGTGCGTCTGAGTAGCATGGCCTCGTAGGCCGTGTGTTTTCAGAATTTCCCAGGCCGACACGGCCTACGAGGCCATGCTACTTCTTACGCAATTTCAAACAAACATAAGCCCTGCGCTTGATTTGACTGCTGTTGGCGAGGTTCTGAAACACCTGATAGAATTGGAATTGCCGCATCTCGAAGAGGAGTTGATCCATGAAAGTTGTGATTCAGTTGACGAAGGACGAAGAAGCAAAGGCGCTGCCGATCCTCTTACGACATTCGCCGGGCACGGTTTTGCAGAACCGCACTTACGTCGTGAACACCGAGGCCGCCGCTGAGCTACGTCAGTCAGGCATTGAATTCACGGAACTTAGCCGCGAGTCGAACGCGCCGAGCCTGGAAGAAGCCGGTTCCGGTGAAAGAGTATGACGTTTTTGTTCCGCTCTTCTACAACGACGGCAAACCGGTAGAAGCGGAGAAGTTTCAGGAGCTGCAGGAGGTCCTGCTCGAACGGTTCGAGGGTCTGACGTTTTTCCCCCAGCCAAACAAGGGCTTTTGGAAGATGGCTGGCGTCACCTATCGCGACGAAATCGTCGTGTATCGCGTCATCACTTCATCCGAGGGAGCGCGGCACTTCCTGGAAGAGTTCAAGGAAGAGTTGAAATCGGCGTTGGATCAGGAGGAGATCCTGATCGTAGAGCGCGACGTCGACACGCTGTGAATCAGACTGACCCGTCCGGTCGCGTTAACGCAGCCACAAAAAACACAAGAAGCACAAGACTTCGCCACTACCGGGTTTTTCTTGCCGTGCCTTTTCGTGTTTCTCGTGGCGAAAACTTGTTCGCGGTCTTCAAAAACTCGGGCGCGTCGAGGCCGATCTTGGGCAAGTCGTTGATGTCGTGAGTGCTGCGGGTCCAGAGGAATGGGCCCGGCTTTCCATCAGTACGTGTGCCGGCGAGTTGGCCGGAGAGGTCCCAGAGGGTGGAGAGGTGTTGGAAGTAACCCATTCAATCGCAAATCGGAAATCAAAAAAATCGACAATCCCATTCGGTCACCACTCGCGGCACTCCCGACTGAACTGGCCCTGCAACACAAACGTCATGGGAAACTTCAGGTCGTAGCCTCGCTTAGCACTACGCTGACCTGCGAAGTGTACCAAGTTTGATATCACCTCGAACTCGAACGTGTCCGGCGCGCTAATTGCCACGTGTGATCAAACCATCGCACGAGTTCATCGACTGTAGACTCAGACACGCCTTCGTCAAAAGCGATGAGCGGCGTTTTTGCACCGAGAAAATCGACGGCGGTTACATCGGCATCGGGTAGTTTCTTTGTATGATCGCCAACGATGTACAAACCAAACCACGCGCGACAGTCATCAACTAAGATCATCTTGAGACAGGGATCGAAAGGAAATTGACGTTCCTCTACTTCAATTGGGTAGTTTGGGAAGATGTCTCGGAAAGCGGCCACGCTTACTTCATCAGCATTGGTTCTCGCTGCCGTCCAGTAGGCTTTGTCCGATTTCTTTCTACTGTTCCAGATGTGAAATGGCTTGCTCATATCGGGACGAAGAATTGACAATCCGATTTCGGACATGTCCGTCAGATTTTCCAAAAGCCCAAAGAGCGTAATCAATTCAGTGAGCGATGTTTGAAGAGTGTAACAACATACCTTTAAATGCACGCGTTCTTGATGTTTTACCCATTGGAAAATCCTCTCCGCAACACCGAGATTCTGATCACGCAATAACGAACCAAGACCAACCTTCGCGGAATCCTCTGTCGATGCTGCTTGGCCAATCTTTTCGCAGATTTCCTTTAGAACGTCGTCTTCGCGGTTTCCTAATCGGGTCAGCGGCGTGCAAACGTCATGCGCGGCCTGAATCCTCGCCAGCGGAGTTGCCTCCCAAATGCTGTTGCGAACCAAAATCCAAAGAAGCTTAACTCCTCGCGTTTCCTCCGCCTGTAGCAAGTACGGAAGTTCTACTTCCGTGACAAAATCGGAGGCCAGGAAATCTGGGCTGACTAGCAATACAGCAACCTTCGCATTCCCTAATGCGGCTTCAATCTCTTCGCGCCAATCCTGGCCTGGTTTGATTTTTCGATCGTGCCAAACCTTCGTGGTTGTCGCGTGCAACAGAAGCGGTGCCATCATGGTGAGGAGTTTTTCGAGCCAAGCTTCATCCTTATGGCTGTAGCTGATGAAAACCAATTCGCGCGTTCGATCGGCCATGAACTGCCCTCAAACACCCAAGACACCACAGATGTTGTCAACGAAATCGAACTGCAAATCGCTGATTCTGTTGGCTGGGATCAAAGCGTGTGTTAGCAGGGGCGGGAATCGCAAGCCCGTTAGGACTTGCTTAACGGCATTCTTGTGTCGAGCCTTGTCGCGGTTCCAAAATGGCGTTTGGAGAAGCAACACGGACTCCATAGCTTGTTCTAGGACGGTGTTAGCATCGGATGTGTGGTCGGAAATGACCATGTCGAGCGCTGTGTCTGAAAGCTCTAACACGATGGCATGATCGATCGTCCGCGGTTGAGTCTCTCGATTATAGCACTGCAAGAATTCGGGTATTGGAATGACTCGGACAAGGGAATCCAATATCTCCCTACCCTCAGGAGACAGCCGCTTGCCAGGCGCATAATCTGCATCGACGCGACGAAATAAGTGGCGTGCGAGGTCCCAGATTCCCAGCAGTCTCTCACCAACGCATGTGCATGCGTGTAGACGTCCAGCTTGGCACCAAACGTAGGCCCAATCACAGGCCACTAGGCTTGCAGTGTTGTTGGCGTCTCGGCGCAAGGCAATCTTGCCGGCGTTTAGAATCGCATCTCTCGAACTCCCAGAAAACTCCCAGCCCAGTTCCACGCCAAGACAACGAAGTAAAAGTGAAGTTCTGCCCACACCCTCTGGTCCGGCGCTTGACTTGCGTGAATGAAAGACCGCGACGTTCCCAGCGGGCGTTTCAAGCAAACCGCAAAGCGTGTCACAATACGGCGCGTCGGGCAGGCTCGCCACGGGTGCAAAGATATCCGAATGGGAACGAAGGAAGGCCGCTTCCCGGCCGAAAGCACTGCTGAATTCGGCGATATCTAGATAGCTGGTTAATTTGTTTTGAAGTCCGGCGCGGTGAGATGCTGCGATCGCAGTTATTGGGCTCGACGAATTCCTGTTCATACGATTTCCGAACACTTTCGTAAGATCCTAACTTCGTTCAACATCGCGAAGCCTTCAAGTCCATCTGTGTCTTCTAGCTTATCGCACTGGCAGAGGTTGATACAGTTTCATTTTGTCACAATTCTCGGTTTCATGATCGAAATCGGCGAAACGAGTTCTCCGTTGGCTTTCATGGCGGCTCGTTCCTGGTTGAACTCCGGGCTGCGGTAGTAGCACTTACCGACCTGCGTGAAGTAGTTCTTGATTACCTCCTCAGTCATGCCCACGCCGTTGTCGGCCACGCGGAGCCACTGATGGCGGGTTTCCTCGTCGATACCCTATCGCCGGGCTGCGCCCGGAAATCCTAATGACCGAGCACCAATGACCAATGACAAGTCTGCCTCGCCCTTCAGCTCACCTTCAGCCGAAGTTCGCGCGGCTCCAGGCCATAGAGGCGCTGTCGTGACGTGGCTACAATGGAGGCATGATTCTGCTTATCGATAATTACGACTCGTTTACGTATAACCTCGTCCAGCGGATTGGCGAGATCGATCCGGCGATTGAGATGGAAGTGCATCGCAACGACCAAATCACGTTGGACGAGATCGCAGCCAAACAGCCCTCGCATCTGATCGTTTCGCCCGGTCCCTGCACGCCAGCGGAGGCTGGGATTTCTGTGGAGTGTGTCAAACGATTCATGGGAAAAATGCCGCTGTTGGGCGTCTGTTTGGGACATCAATCGATCGGCCAGGCGACCGGGGCGACGATCGTGCGGGCCGAGCATCTCATGCATGGCAAGACCGACGAGATCCATCACGATAATCGAGGCATCTTCGCCGGACTGGACAATCCGTTCATCGCGACTCGTTATCACAGCCTGGTGATCAAGCCAGACACGTTGAGCGACGAGTTCGATGTTTCGGCTTGGGCGTTCGCTCCCGACGGCTCGCGCGAGATCATGGCGATTCGGCATAAGCGGTGGAAGCTGGAAGGCTGGCAGTTCCATCCTGAGAGTTTTTTAACGGAGCCGGGACACGAATTACTGCGGAGATTCTTGCAGCTGTGATCAGCGTCGAAGAAGCTCTGCAGCGGATCAGCCAATACGCGAAGCCGCGTGCCGCACGCACGATCCGGGCGGCGGACTCGCTCGGGCAAGTCCTGGCAGCTGATATCCAAAGCGACATCGATTCGCCGCCGCACGACAAGGCGCTGATGGATGGCTATGCGGTCGTCGCCAGTGACGTCGTGGCCGGCGTCGAGTTGTTGGTCCTCGAAGAAGTGACCGCTGGCGACACGCCCACGAAGCCGGTCACATCAGCTACCGCAACTCGCATCATGACCGGCGCACCGATTCCCGACGGTGCCGATGCCGTCGTGATGATCGAACGAACCGAGTTGGTTGGCGGCGACAAGGCGACGGTTCGCATCAATGCAGACAACGCGGATTCCGGCCAGAACATCATGCCGCGCGGCGAGTCGGTTCGATGTGGCGATGTCGTCTTGCGAGCGGGCAGAATGATTCGCCCGATCGAAATGGGCGTGCTTGCCGAGTGCGGCGCGACGGAGATCTCTGCTTACCCGCGGCCGAGCGTTGCGATTCTGTCCACCGGCAACGAACTCGTCTCTCCCGATACCCGACCGCAAGCCGGCCAGATTCGTAACAGCAACGGCCCGATGCTCGAAGCTCTTGTCCAGCGTACTGGCAGCAAGGCCGTGAACCTTGGTGTCGGGCGCGATGAACGCGACGAACTGAATCGGCTGGTGCGACGTGGGCTGGAGGAAGATGTACTCGTTCTGTCCGGTGGTGTCTCCGCAGGTGTCCTCGACTTGGTTCCAGAAGTTCTCGCCGCAAACAGTGTCGAGCAAGTCTTTCACAAAGTACACCTCAAGCCCGGCAAGCCCGTTTGGTTTGGGGTCAAACGGGATTCACGAGGTGATCGACTCGTCTTCGGTTTGCCCGGCAATCCGGTGAGCAGTCTCGTCTGCTTCGAGTTGTTTGTGCGTCCGGCCTTGGCGAGTCTCGCGGGACAAAACTTCGACAGCATCGAGCGAAGAACGGCCCGCTTAGCGACAAATCATTCTCGTCACAGCGACCGCCCAACCTACTTCCCGGCTCGCCTCTTTCAACGCGACGGCCAATTACAAGTCGAGCCGCTGGCCTGGAAAGGCTCCGCCGATCTGAGAACTCTCGCCGACGCCAACTGCCTCGCGCTCTTCCCGCCCAGCGATAGTGAATTCGTTGTGGGAGACGAGATTGAGGTATATGCGATTTAAGCAGTCAGCTAATCGATGTCGAGCGTCAGTAACGCGATATCTGAAATGCCGACGTACGCTCCGCTGTCGAGTGCGGCGACGACTTTCTCGTAAAGGGCATCTGGGTTTGCTTTGACGAGCATGCGATTCAGCGCCTTGTTGCTCCCTTCCTGCTCGCGGATGTGCCGGAGCGCCCGGATCAGATCGTGTTCGCTCGGTGCTTCTTGCTCCCAGTCGTCCGCAGTCACGTGAAACGTGTTGAACTCGTCGACTTCGACGACGATGTCGGCATCTGCGATCAAATCTGGTTCCGGCCCCGTTGGTTTCGGCACGACCAATGACCGCTGCATCGTGAAGGAAGCCGTGACCACGAAGAAAATGAGCAGCAAGAAGGCAACATCGACCATCGGTGTCATATCGGATTCGGGTGCTGCGTTTGTTTTCTGATGCTGCAACAAGATCATCGCCATCTCCTTGATTGGAATGGATCAGTGACTAGGCGTTGTGTTCCTTCTCATGCAACTTGGCGTGTTCGTCGTCGTCGTCGGGACGGTTATCGAAGCCTCTTTCCGCCGTGAGTTCGATGTGATCGACGAATTTGACGTTGGCGCACTCGTCGATCTCGTCGGTGTGACAGGCGGCGTGATCCGGGATGTAAAAGCGGAACGGCCCACCAGCCTTGACGTCCAGTGGCTGGCCGTTCAGGCGATAGATCACGAAGGCTCGGTCACGAACTGGCGCGAGCGGAATGCTGGCGTGAAAGTTGTCAAGTGTGCCGTGCAGGCCGATGTATTTGGCGGAGTCCTTGGCTCCAACCAACTGTAGCAGGCCGGACAACTTGACGGCGTCACCTTGGCGTTTGGGATCGAATTGGCTGACATCGGCGATCTGTTGCGAAGCGTTGATTGCGGCTAGATCGTCGAACGTTACTTCGCAAGACGTTTCGACCTCGCCGTCAATCCGCAACACATTCTCGTTGCTCATTGGCTGGTTCTCTTGACTGGTTTTCACAACGCGTTCGGTCAACGAAAATGGGCGTTGCCGCTTTCACGCGACAACGCCCATTGTAACCAACAGAGGGTTGCTCGGGGCATCCGGCCCATCAATCCTTTACGAGCAACCCATACTGTTTCCACAGTTGTGGCAGAGGTAACAGTTACCATTGCGAACCGTAATCGAACCACAGTTATCGCAGCTCGGTGCGTCACTTTGGAAGCGAGCAAACTGCGAATCGCGGCTGGCCGGCTTCGCTTTGTGGTCCACCTTCATGGCAACGCCGGCGCGATCGAGTGAATCCAGGTCGATCGTCTGGCTACCGGCACTCGTCGCGTCGCCGTGCAGCAGCGGAGCGACTGCGGCATCATTGCCGTCGACGGGACTCTTGGCTTCGGCCTCGCGACCTTCTTTCTCCTTGCCGAGCGGAGACATGCCCTTGTTGGCTTCACGATATCCAGGCAGGAAGGTGATGCCGAGCCAGCGGAAGATGTAATCGACGACGCTCTTCGCGATACGAATATCGGGATTCGTCGTGTGTCCCATTGGCTCGAAGCGGGTGTGAGAGAATTTGTTGACCAAGACCTCCAACGGCACACCATACTGTAAACTCAGCGAGACGGCCGTGCCGAAGGCATCCATGATGCCGCCGATCGTACTCCCTTCTTTCGCTTGCGTGATGAAGACCTCGCCCGGCCGGCCATCTTCGTACAGACCCACCGTGATGTAGCCTTCATGGCCGGCGACGTTGAACTTGTGCGTGATGGACTGTCGCGTATCGGGCAGCCTCTCACGGCGAGGCCGAGCGGCTTGCTCTTCCTTGCTTTTCGCTTCGGCACCTTCAGACTTGGTCGACAATGGCTGACTGAGTTTCGAGCCGTCACGATAAATCGCCAACGCTTTCAGCCCCAGTTCCCAACCCCAGCGATACGCTTCCGCGATATCTTCCGGGTTCGCGTTGGTGGGCATGTTGACCGTCTTCGAGATGGCTCCCGACAGGAACGGTTGAGCGGCGGCCATCATCCGCACGTGGGCACGCCAAGCGATGCTACGCACGCCGTTGGCAGGCTTGAACGCACAATCGAAGACCGCCAGATGCTCGTCCTTCAGCTCGGGGGCACCTTCGATCGTGTCGTTCTCGTCGATGTACTTGATGATGTCCTGCACTTGCGGCTCGTCGTAGCCGACGTTCTTCAGGCCCAGCGGCACCGTCTTGTTGATGATCTTCAGCATTCCACCACCGGCCAACTGCTTGTATTTGACGAGAGCGATATCCGGCTCGATGCCGGTGGTATCGCAGTCCATCATGAAGCTGATTGTCCCGGTCGGTGCAAGGACCGTGGCTTGTGCGTTGCGGAAGCCGCGTTCGCGTCCGCTCGCCAAGACTTCATCCCACAATTCGCGAGCCGCGGCTTTCAGCTGACGCGGCCCGGCGTTGTTGATTTCTTCCACCGCACCGCGATGCATCTGCATCACGCGGAGGAAGGGCTCGCGATTGGTCGCATAGCCCTCGAACGGTCCGACCGCTGCGGCTAATTCCGTGCTCGTCAAATTCGCAGCACCGTGCAGGATCGCCGTGATCGAGCCACACAGCCCGTAAGCGGCGTCGGAGTCGTAAGGCAGGCCGTTCGACATGATCACGCTGCCGAGGTTTGAATAACCCAAGCCCAACGGTCGGTACAGATGGCTGTTCTCGGCAATCTGTGCCGTTGGATAGCTGGCGTGGTCGACCAGAATCTCTTGGGCGATGAAGTACAATCGGCAGGCCGCCGTGAATCGCTTCACGTCAAAATCGCCTTCCGCATCCACGAACTTCATCAAGTTGATGCTCGACAAGTTGCAAGCCGTATCGTCGAGGAACATGTACTCGCTGCACGGATTGCTGGCGTTGATCCGGCCCGAGTTCGGACAGGTGTGCCAACGATTGATCGTGGTGTCGTACTGGACACCCGGATCGCCACAGTGCCAAGCGCATTCTGCCATGCGGTCCAACAACCACTTGGCTTCATACTCCGGACCTGCGTCCGTGCCTGTGACCATGCGAGTGGACCACTTGCCGCCTTTTTCGGCGGTCTGCATGAACTCGTCGGTCACACGAACGGAAAGGTTGGCGTTTTGGAAGAGGATCGAGCTATAAGCTTCGCCATTGAAGTTCGCCTCGTACTTGCCGCTAGCGATCAGCGTGTGAGCCTTCTGCTCTTCCTTCCACTTACACTCGATGAACTCCAGAATGTCGGGATGCCAAATCTTTAGCGACTGCATCTTCGCAGCACGACGAGTTTTGCCGCCGGACTTCACGACGGCGGCTATTTGATCGTAGACACGCATGAACGACAGCGGCCCGGACGGGCGACCGCCGCCCGATAGCCGTTCGCGATGCGAACGAATCGTTGACAGGTCAGTCCCGGTTCCCGATCCGAACTTGAACAACATCGCCTCGCTGGTCGCCAGACGCATGATCGCTTCCATATTGTCGCCAACGCTTTGGATGAAGCACGCGGAACCCTGTGGGAACTCGTAGGGATTCTCGGGCATCACGACCGTGCAGGTCTCGGGATCCCAACGCCAGTTGCACTTGTCGCCAGAGACGCCGTACTGGTGATAGAGTCCAACATTGAACCAAACGGGCGAGTTAAACGCTCCGTGCTGGTGCAAGCAGAGCCAAGTCAAATCGCGGTAGAATCGCTCGGCATCGTCGGCAGACGCGAAATAGCCGTCGCTCAGTCCCCAGTCCGTGATCGTGCGTGTGACTCGATGAATCAGCTGACGGACGCTCTTTTCGCGTTCCGGTGTGTTGATCTCGCCGTAGAAGTACTTGCTGACGACGACGTTCGTCGCCAGTTGGCTCCAACTCGCGGGGATTTCGCAATCCTTCTGCTCGAACAGCAATCCGCCGCTTTCGTCTTTGATCTGGGCACTTCGCAACTCCCATTCGACCGTGTCGAATGGGTCCGCAACTGTCTCTGGACAAAACTGTGCCTCGATTTTTATCTTCTTCGTGTTGCTGCCGTTATGGTTGCTGGCCAAAGAATTCATTTCTCGCGATCCGTTCGCAGTAACCGTTGCCATCCTGTGCTACCTCCTGAAGGTTCGGCCGATGAAAATCCGTAAGGATTCAGTATAGTGTACAAATATACACAAAAATGCGATCGACCATTCATTGGTCGAAACTGTGGGAGAAACACAGAATCGGTGGCTGAAACGCCGAGACACAGGTCCTCCCTAACCCAATATGTTGTATCTGGCACTCATGCAGCCACAACATTTGGCGTGAGGGACGAGTTTACACATTTGGATTCGGTCGTCAATCACTTTCGAATCAGACACGTTAGGTGCTTCGCCACCAACGAGTTGCGGCTCAAACAGCCATTTCGTCTCACTTCGCGAATGGAAGCATCATGAAGACATAACACTATATTTTTCAGCAGGTTACAGAAATACTCAACTGTTGATCGTCGCACCGAACACACAAAAACATTTTTAAAAAACTAATCGCTTTACATGCAACCACGCAAAACATAAGGCCACAGCAAGCTGTGGCCTTCCCAATTTCTTCTTCGCAGAACGCACGCCGGTGCCTACGCGCCCTCGATTTTGCCGATTCGAACGCGGGTATACATTTGGCGATGGCCAGTCTTACGACGTGAATTCTTGCGACGGCGAAACTTCTGGACGACTAGTTTCTCGCCTTGCTGAACGCCGAGAACCTCAGCCGTCACGCTGGCACCGTCCACAACTGGCGATCCCAGCTTCAATCCACCTTCGCCGGAAACAGCGAGAACGCGGTCGAATTTGAGTTCGTCGCCTCTCGCGACCTCACGAAAATCGACGTTTAACTCCTGACCTTCTTCGACCTTAAACTGTTTTCCGCTGTCCGAAATGATTGCATACATAACGCTGCTCACGCCTGATTAGAACGAGCTTGAATTGGTGAAGCGGCGATTTTAGTAGACAATTCCCCGATCGTCGAGGCCCAACGGCGCGAGATATCCACGATATTAAGCCAATACCGTACGCCTGAACGAATGCGTCGCTTCGACGTCGGACGTCGAACCAAGCAGATCCGGACCAACGCAAAACGCCAAAGAATATACAAAGTTTTCGCTTGGAGTTCCACGACTTGCCGATTATCCTAGTGCTGTAGTATTATTTGTAGGCAAGGGGTGCGCTCCGGCGGGTTCTGCTCTCGTCGTGGTGCAATGTGGCCAGTTGATCTTGGTATCGCGCCGGATCAAGGAACAAGAAGCAGGCAGGAGGATTCGAGAATGACAGTCCAGAGGCCTTTTTGTTTGGCGGTTGTTGCATCGCTCGCGGTGCTAACAGCCATACCCACCCTTGTGCTGGCCGAGAAACGAACTCGGGAGTCGGCCGTTGCGGAAGAGATCCGAAAGGTCGGATTATTCGAAGCGATGGACAAAGGCGACATCGAGGTTCGTTTCATTCCCAAAGATGCGACCGAAGCGAACGTGCTGATCGAGAACAAGACCGACAAACCATTGGCGATCAAATTCCCTGAAGTCTTTGCCGGCGTGCCTGTCTTGGCGCAGTTCGGCGGCGGTGGTGGCGGCTTTGGCGGTGGTGGCGGCTTTGGCGGTGGTGGCGGCCAGCAGGGCGGCGGCCAGGGC
>JAQBZB010000388.1 GCA_027622275.1 Planctomycetota bacterium
CCCAAACCCCGGCCCCACGCAAGCCCGATCTGACCTCTCCAACAGGGCAAATGGACTAAACTGTTACGTCTGATGTGTCTGATGATCGTTGGAGTGCCGGTGATTATCATCGCTGTCGTCTTGTTGGTAAACCGGAAGAGCACTCAGAACGCGGCCAAACCCTGCCCGAAATGTGGAATGCTTGCACCCGAACACGGATTCTGTCCTCACTGCGGAGCGCCGATGGATGCTGCCTGATTTGCGGTCGCGACAACGTCGTGCTGCTCAAGTACAATCGCATCCTGCCTTTTACGCCGATACCACAACTGCGAAAGCCCTGCTATGTCCCGATGCCTTGGGTTAGTTATTATCGCCTCGATTGCAACCAGTATTTTCACTTCAGACCTGGCTGCCGCCGAGCCCGCGGCAAGCCCAGTCCAGTTCGAGTCGACCGATTGGCCTTGGTGGCGTGGTCCGGATCGTAACGGGATCGCGGCGGCGGACCAAGATCCGCCGTTGACTTGGAGCCAAACGGAGAATGTGTTGTGGAAGGCCCTTGTCCCTGGTCGCGGTCACGGTTCCGTGACGGTCGTTGGCGATCAAGTGTTTCTCGCCACGGCCGACGAGCAGGCCGATCGGCAAATCGTGTTGTGCTACGATCGAGCCACCGGCAAGCCTTCGTGGCAGACCGTCGTGCATGACGGCGGGATTGAACGGAAAGGGAATAAAAAGGCTTCGCAGGCCTCGGGCACGATCGCCTGTGACGGCGAGCGGCTGTTCATCAGCTTTTTGAACCGGGGAGCCGTTTACACGACGGCCCTCAGCCGCAGCGGCGAGAAACTGTGGCGGACAAAGATTACGGACTATGTCGTGCATCAAGGTTACGGCTCGTCACCAGCGATCTACGACTCGCTGGTGATCGTCTCGGCAGACAACAAAGGAGAGCATGGTGGTGCGATTGCCGCGTTGCAGCGTGCGACGGGCGACGTCGTCTGGCGGCACGCCCGGCCCGCGACGCCCAACTATCCGTCGCCGATCATCTTGAAAGTTGCCGGCCGCGATCAGGTGCTTTTAACCGGGTGCGACTTGGTATCCAGCTTCGCGCCGCTTATAGGAGAAAAGCTGTGGGAGATCGCAGGCGCGACGACCGAGTGCGTGACGTCGACCGTGACGGACGGGAACGTCATTCTGACGAGCGGCGGTTTTCCAAAAAACCATATCTCCGCGGTCCGTGCCGATGGTTCGGGGGAAGTTGTTTGGGAGAACAACGTGCGTGTGTATGTCCCGTCGATGCTAATCCACGAAGGAACGATCTACGGCGTCGCCGATGCAGGTTTCGCCATGTGCTGGGAAGCCGCCACGGGCAAGGAGTTGTGGAAGGGACGGCTCGGGGGAACTTTCAGCTCGTCGCCGGTAATGGCTGGAAAGCACATCTTTGTCACCAACGAAGCCGGCGAGACGTTTGTGTACGAAGCGGACCCTGCGAAGTTTGAACTGGTCGCGACGAATCAACTTGGCAACGAAGTCCTGGCGACACCGACGATTTGTGGCAGCCGCATCTACATGCGAGTTGCCGAACAACAAGGCGATCTTCGCCAAGAGATATTGTATTGCCTTGGTAAGCAGTAACGAGCGGGCGGACGTCGGCTGCTGCGGAGCAAGCCGTGCCTCTTCGATCAGAAGTCGTACCAGACACCGAAACCGATCTGTTGCTCGAAGTCGTCGAAGAACGAAAACTGCGGGCTCTCGCCGTTGTAGTAGTGCAGCCCCATCCGCAACAGCCTGCCGGACGGGCCATCGCCGCGCCACGCCCAACCTGCCTGTGCAGTGAACCCGCCGCCGTAATTCACTTCCTCGCGCAGATGCCCGTTCACGGCAAAGAACGGTTCGCCTCGGATGCCGGTTGGCCGCGTCGGTGCATACTCGGCGCCAAATTGAAACTCCCATAAACCGCTCACGTCGCTGTGAAATGCCCAGCCTGCTTCGCCGTACAAGCGGAGTCGTTCGGTCGGATAAATCGAGTAGCCCAGGACGAGAGCGTCGCGAGTGTAGTTCAATCGTGTGAAGCCAGGGTTCTTCAAGAGGAACTCATCGGCCAGGTGTGCGCTGATGTGATAGTAAGCGAACTTGATCTGTTGGTTGCCCCACCCATAGGTGAACGGAACGCCCGCTCGAAAGTCCGCGCTGCGCAAGTCGACTTCTTCATCGGGATCGAGACGCACGTGCGCCGCGCCTTCGACGTCTACCTGAAACCCCAGCGGTTGGTCGCGAGGCCCGAACCGCAACAGACCAAACCGACCGCCCAGCGTCCCATCCAATAGCACGCCGTCGTGCGGCCGATTGATCAACTGGGCACCCATTCGCGATTCTTTGACGCCGGCCAGGTACGACCGGTAGATCAACTGTTCGGGCAAGCAGACGATGCCCCAGGGATTGTCGAACGGCGACGGCTCGACGGTTGGCACGGCGATGTACGGCGGCGAATGTTCGTCCAGGATGATGACGGCGGCATCACCAAAAGGCGCGTCAAACGACTGGCCGTGGGCCGCCTTTGGGACCAAGACATTCAGCATTCCTAGTGCTAGCAGTAGTAAAAACGAAGTTCTTCGCATCACCCAAAGTCCGCCATCGTTGAGCACGCCGCGACGAGGGCAGCGCGCAACGGTTTCACGAGCGGCGGCATTCTAGGGAGATGCCGCGATTTCAGAAACGGCAACCAATTGGCAAATTCGCCGTACAACTACAACTACTTCGCGGCACAAGGTTGGCGATTGCGTACCGCTTCTGTTTATCATGGAGCTGTGAGGCGGATGTTTTAACGGAGACAAACGATGAAGCTGGTCACGATGTGCGGCTTGATAGCAGCAAGCTATTTGCTGATGAGCGCGAACCTGATGGCACAGGAACCCGCGGACGATGAACCGGCACCCGCCCCGGCACGAGCAAAAAAGAAAGTCGTCGTGGAAGAGAAGCTTCGCGACATCAGCTACCTGCCGACTCCATTGTCCGACGTTCGAACCAATGTTTTGGAGCTGGAGCGCAGCGGTTACTTCGCGATTGAGGCCGTGGAGCTGCGCACGCGAGGAAGCGGCGATGAAGCCATCGTGTGGACAGTCAGCGTGAAGAAGGCAGTTACGTGTCGACACGTTGAAGCAATGCTGCGAGAATTTCGCGATGTTCGTTTCTACTCGACAATCGAAAAACAGAAGCTCGAGGTACTCGCCACGCTCGTGCAGTATTCCGAGCGCATCTCGCTCGGCTCGTCGAACAACCGCCTGTTGCGGCAAGGCGATGTGTTTGAGTTGTGGATCGATCTGCCCACGACGTATCTGCAAAAGCTAGTCAGCATGGATGCCGACACGCTGGTACTCCGCCGTTGGCGGTACTAAACGCGGATTATTCATCAGCCGCTAGGCGCTAGCCAGCGGTTCCCGCGAACTTCGAGAGAACCGCACGCTAGCGCGTGGCGGCTGATTTGCGCGGTGTGTTGGGCAAGATCGCCGTAACTCTTTTTACAAACGTATGTTCTTAAGCATGCTGACCGGTTCATGAATAATCCGGGTAAACGCGATCAATCAAGAAAATCCTTATCCGCCAGCCGCGAGGGGACATATTCTTCGGTGACGTAGCTGATGTCTTTGCTGATCAAAGCTTCGACTTCGAGCTTGAAGCCGTTCTTGAGCATGGTATCGATCTCTTTCTGCCACGGCTTCTTATGCTCGAACCAGGGGTATTTGCGGATTTGGTTCGCACGTTTGATGTCGGTGTCACTCAACTTGATCGTCACACTGGGCGATAGCTCGCACAGGTCGAAGTCTTTACTGCGCAGCCCAATGTACTTAGCGCCGGGAATCGCCATGCGACGCGATTCGTAGGCCAGATTGATCGAGCCCTGTTTGATCACGCTGTAGATGTAGTACCCCCACGGATCGTTATCGAGCAGACAGTAGACGGGCAATTTCAACTCGTTGTGCAGGCGATTCAACAGGCGCCGCACGCCTCGCGGAGGCTGGCCGTTGCCGTGCGTGAGAATACAGTTGTGCTCCCGCCAGAATTTGTCCTCGTTGAAGCGACGCCAGACCGTATCTTTTTCGACATGCAGGACGAACTTCGCATCGCAGTTGAGAATTTTGATCACTTCCGGTTCGACGATCGAGGGGATGTTGTACCCGCCCGATCCCATGCGGGCGCAATCGATGTCATCGCCGCTATCGTTCAGCTGAATGTGGCCGACCATCGAACCCCGGTTCGAAGCGTAGACATGCAACTCCTCGCGGAGCGCGTCGAGCGCGACTTCGATATCTTCGATGATGGGGTCACAATCCGATTGCGAATCGAACGTCTCTTCCTTCGCTCCGTCGATGGTGTGCTTGAGCAGATAGTACATACCCCGGATGCTCGTAGTCTTGCCCTGCTCGATCAGCTGCTTGCATCCCGACCCGACGAGCATGGTTTGCATGTAGCTCTTGGCCTGCGAGAGGTTAAACAGCTCACGTTTGTTCGTGCCGTTGCCCATCTCGATGAACTTCTTCGACTTGTTGTATTTGACGTTCGAGAGGGAGCGAGAGGGAACTTCGAGATGTGGGGCGCGGCTGCGCGCAGCCATCTGAACGACGCCGTCCGCCATCCCGCGAATCGATTGCAGTGTCTTGACGTCCGACTTGGTTAGTTTGGGCTTTGCGCCGTTGGTGGCGGCGGTGTTACGACGAGCCTTCTTTGCCATGTTAGGAATCCGCTGGGAGGTCTGTTACAAAAACGTGCGTTGTGACTTCACAGGAATCGATTCACCGGTTTCGGCGTCGGATTGTTCCGCCGTCAGCTCTTGATCGACGATGATCACGTTGTCGCCGAAATCGCTATCGCGCTCGACGCGGCGTCCGCGCTGGTCGAACTTGGCATCGGCCTCGGCGGTCTTGCGCTGTGCAACACCGAGCAACTGGCCATATAGTACTTCGCGATCGGTCTCGTTGATGTCGCTGACAGCTTTGGCGACTTCGCCCAGGTATCGCAGGAAGACGTTGCGGCGCTCGCCTTCTTGCTTCACCTTCTTCCGTCGATTCAAGTACATGCCGAGCTTGCGGCCGATCGTTTGAAACGCCAGTCGCAGCTCCTTTTGAATCTCGGGATACGAGGCGACAGCTTCTTTCGATTCACTCGTGAAGGGAACCCAAACACTCGCCATGTGGACCATGATGGTGACGGGACCGCTGGGGAGCGAGCCGCGAGACTGGCTCAATCCGTAAGGCCGCCAATTGGTATTCATCACGGCTTGCGTAATGGCGCAGCCGGCGGGCTGGAATTGAAGCGGAACGCGATTCGCGTATCGCAGCACCTGCATTGATTGGCCTTCGCTGAGGTTGACGTTTCGCATCGCGTCGTGCAGACGGTCGATGTCCTTGGGCTTGAGTTTTCCAGGCGATAGGCGAGTTCCCATCTCGGCAACCTTCAGGATTCGATCGGCCGCATCGGGGCCGAGGCCATCGAACGTGGTGACGATGAATTGTCGCAGCGTGCGAGCATCGCTTTCGTTCAACAGCTGGACGAGCGCTTCGCGGGTAACTTTCTTCGCTTGATTTGCGGCGCCGTACGCCAACGCGACTTCAATCTGAAACGGATTTCCGCGATAGACCGACGGCGGGCGAGTCGCCGCGACGAAGAACTCGCCGGGCACAACCGTATAAAGTCCCTTCAGCAAGCACTCTTCGCCGATGGGCGAGATGCAATCGGTCGATGGATTGCTGATCTTCGTGATCTGGATTGCCTGATAGAGCGCGTCGGCCTGTTGGCGTCCGATCCGGGTGGTCGAAGCACGCGTACTCAGTTTTGCCCCTTCGCAAATTCGCCGCGCGACCGAATTCGTAACTCGCGAGAACGACGTCGTCAGGAACGCGGACAACGTGGTTGCTTGCGAGTCTTTCAACATCGTAAGCAGATGGCCAAGTTCGACACCGTACGGATGCGGCTTGATCTCTTTCGGCTCGACGGGCAGCAGATCGGTCGAACGCGGATACGACTTCTTGTTCCCTTCGGGATCTTCATAGTGCAGCGTGACGTGCGGGTTGGCGATCGCCGTTTGCTCGAGATAGTCATCGACGCTGCCGCGCCCGCGGTGGAATCGCCCTTCGAGTTCGATCGTCACGCGAGTCCCGCTGCGAACTTCGTCGGCCTTTTCGCCTTCCGGGGCGTCGTAATGAGTGACCCATTCGATCTCGTGCTTGTCGAGATAGCTGTGCCCCTTCTCGCCTGGCGGAATGTCTTCTCCATCACCTTTGCCATTGAGGATCTCGGGGCGGTTCTTCTTCGTGTCGATTTGCAGTTCGTAGTAGTGCGACGGCTTACGAATCGAGATCTTGGAAATAATCTTGACGGGCTTGCCGGTGGTCAACATGCCGTACATGCCAGCCGCGCTGATGCCGATGCCTTGCTGGCCGCGACTCATCCGCAGGCGATGAAACTTCGACCCGTACAACAGCTTGCCGAAGATCAGCGGAATCTGTTTCTTCACGATTCCCGGGCCGTTGTCCTGTACGCCGATCTTGTAGCGGTTGTTGCCAGTCGATTGGATGTGGACCCAAATCTCCGGCAGGATCGACGCTTCTTCGCAGGCGTCGAGCGAATTATCAACAGCTTCCTTGACGGTGGTCAGTAACGCTTTGCGAGGATTATCGAAGCCCAAAAGATGCCGGTTCTTGGCAAAGAACTCGCTGACCGAGATATCGCGCTGGCTGGCTGCCATCGTCTCGGCGGTCACCACTTTGCGCTTCGACGAGCCGTTGCGAGAGGCCCCGTTTTGCGATGCCACGCCGTCTGGCGGATCATTGACTTTGCCGCCTGCCCGTGTCTTTGTACTGTGCGTCGCCAAAATTCGGTCCTCCGTCACCGTCAAAGGTCACGCAAATGGATTCGTGTCAAAAGGGATAAGCCAAGCAGTCCAGGCTGGAAGTCGACGATTATAGCGATTGTGCCAAGTCTGTCCAAACCGGTTTCGTCTGCAACGTCCATACACGGGAATCAATTGGTGCAACAGGCAAACAAAGACTCACCGACCGCATCCGAATCGACCGAACAATTTAGAGTAGGCCGGAACAAGTCTTCGCAGTTCCGGCATCATT
>JAQBZB010000389.1 GCA_027622275.1 Planctomycetota bacterium
GTCTACACCCTCCTCAGCCCAAAACACGGCTCACCTTAAATTCCGCTCAGGTCAGGAGTTCTGAGGCTCAAGAGATGGCAGCCTTCTACTACCGCGATCGCGACGTCGTCATCGGACCACTAACAGGTATCGAGTTGCGTGAAGCCGCTTTCGCGGGACAACTCACTTCCAACACGCTCGTCGCAACCAGCGAAGATGGTCCGACAACTACTACAAGTCACGGGCGGAGGTCACAACCGCACCGACGTCGAAACACGACCACAAAGGTGCGACGGACCACAGCGAAGTCCTCGTCTCCGATGTCACCCCATGTCGTTGTGATGCTGGTATCGACGGGCGTTTGGGGAGTCGTGATGTTATTGACCGCCTTACAGGCGTTCCGGTTGATTTACTACGACATACACCCGCTCTCCGTTATCGGTATGCCATCCATGTTGCCCGGCATGTTCGCAACGCTTGCTTACATCGTTGTTATGGCAATCTTCGGTTCTGCGTTCTTAGCCAATCGGTAGCCGCCGAATCAGCTCGGCTTGTTCGGACCCACCGGATACCGTAGTGCTGCCATGCCCCGCACCGCTTCCTCGGGCAATTGGCGTGCGATGTCTAGGTGAGTGCGTAGTTCGCCGGCTTGTACCCGCATTCCGACCGTGCGGCAGACCGCTCTGATTTCGGCGATTCGATCGCCCTCCACACCATCGAGCAATTCTGCCGGAAATTCTTCGAGCCGCTTGATCCACCGAAGTCTATCCGCGTCGGGAGTGCCTTCCGTTGTTAACTGGCCCGTAGCTGCTTCCAGCTTCGCGACTCTGCCTAACAAGCTCATCATGTACCCTTTCCAGTTCGTTCATTCGCTGCGCCAGCTCGACACCTTGTCGTAGTCGCTCGCAGTTTTCCAGTATGGTGCGACAGGCACCCAGCCGGATCGCATCCGACTCGGACTTGAGCAGTTTGCCCAACGTCGTGGTTGCGTCGGTTGCCGCCTTTGCCAACTGACCCGTTGCCTGCGATATCATTTCGGCCCGCGCCGCGTCGATCCGTCGGCGATACTCCCGGTCGTTCAGCCTTCGATGCGCCGTTCGTTCACTGACTTTGGCCCGCTTGGCAGCCTGACGCACGGTGGAGCCGGCCGCCAAAGCCAAGATCAATTCGGCGTCGCCTTTTCGTCTGCCATTCTGTGCCATTATCGGTCACCCTTTGCGTGCGTCCGGGCGCTCGTGCTGAGAACACCCGTTGAGGTCAACATGGCCGCCAGCCGGCGGCGTTCATCGACCGTCAGCCGGCTTCGCAGATCGGCGGCGATTCGCTCCAAATCCGGTTCGCTGGTGCAAGCAGTGGTGCAAGCGTTGGAATTGTCCGTTGTATCTCGTTGTGGTATTGATAGTTGCAACCCATCGGTTTGCGACTGTCGATCCAGAGGTTGCGGGTTCGATTCCCGTCGGCCTCGCTCCTGAAAAGCTCGCAAATCCTTGGGTTTGCGGGCTTTAGTTGCTTCTCGTGGCAACTCCACCAACTCGCCCGATTTGTCACGAATTGACTCCGCTTGCACCAGATTGTGAGCAGTTGATGCGAGCGTTCGACCATCTGTTCCGGTCGCTCTTTAGGTGTTCGGTTCGCCCGGCCTCGTTCAGCGGCCAGGCGGGCAAAACGTCCAGCGCGGCTTGCACGTCGAGCAGCTTAGGAGCGGTGTAAACGGTTCGCGTCTTGCTATTTATTGGAGGCAAGTGAAAGGTCGACTACGCCGAGTCGGCGTTTAGGATCTCGGTAATCGGTTTGGCCAAATACTGCCTGTTTCTTTGATTGCCCGTAACTTCCACCAAGAACCCTTCCGATTCAAGTCGCTCGACGTTCTTCTGAGCGCCCTTGTAGGAGAGTTCCAGCACTTTTGCCGCGCGATTGATTGAGATAACTGGAAACTTGAAGAGTGAATCTACTAACGCCAGCAAGTTGGCCGACACGTTGCCTTGCTGCAATTTGTCGCGCCAAGATTCTCGTAGATTGAGAAGCTTGCGAGCTCGTCGGCTGGCGTCTTGTGCTTCGGACTGAACGCCATCGAGAAAGAACGCGACCCAATCGTGCCACTTTCCTGCGCGGCTGGCGTTAAGCATGAAGTCGTAGTAGTCGCGCCGATTCCGCTCAAAGTATGCACTCAGATAGAGCAACGGTTCCGGCAGCAGTTTGTAGCGCGACAGTAGCAGTGTGACGAGCAACCGGCCAATCCGCCCGTTTCCGTCCTCGAATGGATGAATCGTTTCAAACTGGTAATGAACGAACGCAATCTTGACCAATGTCGGCAAGTCCCTCGGCGCTTCGATGTATTGCACAAGCGAGTCCATTAACCCTTGTACCATTTCCCCAGGCGGTGGCACGAACCTCGCTTCCTGGATGCGCCCTCCGCCGATGTAGTTCTGTAGAATTCGATATTGGCCGGCGGGAGACTTTCCGTCCCAGCGCACGCCCTCCAACAGCAGTTGATGCAGTTCCTTGATTAGGAAGTTGCTGATCGAGCGGCTTTCCAGCGACTTGAGCCCATGATTCAACGCTCGCACGTAGTTCAACACTTGCCGAGCATCTTGAACGTCTTCCGACTCGCCACCCTTTGCCTTGGGTTCGTCCGCCTCGAAGAGATAGAGTTGTTCAACTTCTGTATGAGTGCCCTCGATTCGACTCGATAACACCGCTTCACGGCGCAGGAACGGCGTGGTAATCAGCGTCGGGTTGGGCAGGGATGGAATGCTAGCCCGCAATTCACCGAGCGAGAGCATTGCCTCTTCGTGGGCGTGCTGCAGGTCGCCGTAGACGCTGAAGTCCGGTGGTAGCGGGTTTGGCAGGAAAGCGATTCCAAGTTCGCCAATCGAGACCAATTGGCCCGGCGATTGGTTCGTAAAGTCTTGTTTTCTCATCGTTTTTGGCTTATTGGAGTCGCTTTCAATGTGGAGACCTACGGCGTTTGTTATTGTACTTTAATGCCGATCTAGTTCAATAGTGTGTAATTCCTAAAGGCTTACTGAACTCGTCTTCTATACCCCACAAATCCACCGCATCGGCGGCAAGTGGTCCGAATCCAGCCGGCTCGGTTCGGTGCCGGTTCGTCTTGCCAATCGAGATCGCGTCTGGGCCGTACGTCGACCAGCGGCGCATCTAATGCGATCTCCCTGCCCTTGCATGGAAACCGTGCCCCGCTGGACCGGAGCGTGCCGAAGATGCGGGGATGGTAGATCTGATCTCACTCCTAAGAAAATGCGCTCCCGACTGAAGATAAGACGCGCACACCAGCAGCGGTCCGGCATCGGTCTCCTGCGTAAGACAGATTCCGTAATCGACCAGCGTCTGATGTATGGCCCGCAGCACAATCGCTTCTTCGCGACGCGGCAGCCGCTGGATGTCCCCGAAATTCAACTGCCCGGCGAGCATGGCCGACTCGTGAACACGGGGATCTGCTGCAAGTGCGAGCGAACCGTCCGCCCGACGACCGCGGCGTAGGAGTTGATCCGCTCCGGATGCAGCAGCACGAACTGTCCGAACTCAAGCTGCCAGACATGCCCCGGCCCGGCCAACAGCCCCACGACGGCCTTAAGTTCCTCCTAGGTGAACGGGTCGTCGGGCAGCCTCATTTCGAGCTGCTGCTTCGGTTCGCTCATCCGCAGCAGCGTGTGAACGTCGCATTGGCGGAGCAGGTTCTTACGCACCGTTTCGCCCGCTCCGCCCTCGAACAGCACGTTGTCGGGAACCACGATAGCGCAGCGCCCGTGGATCTTCAGCAGCGTCTCGACGTGCCGCAGGAAGTTCAACGGCTTGTTCTTGGTCGTCGTCCAGACGTCTTGTCGCTCGTAGGCGGTGTCTTCTTTTTCCAGGCCGCCCTCTTCGGTGACGATGGCGATGCTGCTCTTCTTGCCGAACGGCGGATTCGTCATCACGATGCTGTACCGCTCGCCGGGGTCGCTGGCCAGGCTGTCCACGCCGGAGCGGATCGGGCAAGGGTCGGCGTCGATGCCGTGCAGGTACAAGTTCATGATGCAGAGCCGAGCGGTATTGGGGACGAGTTCCCAGCCTTGCACGAAACTCTTCCGCAGGTGCTTTTTCTGGTCCTTGTCCAGTTCGTTGCCGTGATGTTTGACGACGTAATCGTGAGCCGCCAGCAGGAAGCCGCCCGTGCCGGCAGCCGGGTCGCAGACGGTATCGTCGGGGCCGGGCTGGACGCAATCGACGATGGCTTTGATCAGTTCGCGGGGCGTGAAGTATTGCCCCGCGCATTCCCGGCTTCTTGCCGAGTTCTTCCAGCATGTACCGGTCGTGCAATTCGAGTGCCTCGCCGTCTAGTTTTACGAGGCTTTCCCAACTCATCTTCGCCGGTACGATCGGTGGCCAGTTGTACGGCGGCTTGGCCTGCTCGTCGGCCATTTTCAGAAAGAGCAGAAACGTGATCTGCTCGGTGTAGGCCATGTACGACAGCCCCTCGTCACGCAGGACGTGCGCGAAGTTCCAGGCTTTGTTGACGATTTGTTGGGTGGCGTTGTTCATTCGTCGTCTATGACTTTCTCGACGGTAAGTAACGGAGGCTTGATCCAGTCAAAATCGCCATCTCGTGTCAGAAGTACGGAACCAGTTGCCTTGGCCGTCGCGGCGATCCACAGATCGTTATCACCGGTTGGATTACCCGTCGCGTACGAAGTGGCGTACAGTTCGGCGTAGGCATCAACAACGTCTCGCAGCCCGGCATCGACGCGCACGAGTTTGGCAAGCAGTTCCTCAAGTTGTCGTAGTTTGGGCTCACCCCATCGCCACTTAGGAAGCCGAGCGAGTCCGAGAATCTCACCTTCGGTCACCGACGAGAACAACGGCCGTTCCGCTCTTTCGGTGAGCCGGAATCGTTCATTGATCGTTCGACCTCTGTCGTTGTTCCGAACAAGATCGACCAGGATGTTGGTGTCGAGAACGATCAGTTGGCCGGGGCGGGAATTGTCACGAAAGCTCCCTTAGTGCTTCCTCGATCTCCTCGTCGGTTTCATCTCCGGGCCATTTACCGATGATGGCAGCGAGTCCCGCTTTTGACGTCTGCGGTTTGCGAAAGCGCGCCACGTCCAGCTTGCGTCCGTTCGGCTCCGGTAGCCGGGACCACAGCGACGACTCATTCTCAGCAAGCGTGATTTGCTCCGCGTCAACTCGCAACAATGATCCAGAGGGCCGATACACCGCTGTGCCGAGTACAAGAACACGCTTTTGCCATAACTCAGAAAGATCGTCGATCTGACCGCTGGCGATGACGCCTCGAACTTCCTGTTCATCATCAAGCATGATGGCAAACGCTTCGGTACTTGCGCGAATCATATCGAGTGTGCCGACAGCGCGAACGCGATTTGATGTTGGCGTGGTGTCAGCCATCTGAGTTGCATTCTGCATCGCCACCTGATCGAAGATTGCCGGCGTGGCCGCGAATCGATGACCGCCAAGGATCATCGAGTCATAACCCCCCTTCAGTGGTTTTCTAAATCGGCTCAGCCGGTTAAGCAATCGTGAATCGAATCGGTCGCTGGCCGCGTTGTGATCCCTGACATCACAAATCACGTCGCCGAGCAGATCGAGACCGGTGTCGTCTGCGCTGGGACGCGTATCCCAGAACTCTTGCTGTTCGTAAATGGCCTCCGCTGCCTCCCCAAGTGTTGGGGCTTCAAAGTGGAGTATCGTGTCATCATCACCAGAAAGGCCGACAAATCGAATGTCGGAAGCTCGGTCGAGCCAGGCTGGGGGGCGGCCGCGCGGCATGGTCCGTCCCTCGAATGCCATGAGTACAGACTGTCTGACCAACTCCGGCAAATTGCGCAGCACGACACCCGGCAAACGTGGTGGGGCCTTGCTGCCGAAGTGACTCTCACTTGTCAATCGGATCGTATGTTCAATCGTCATCATGGCACACCGCGCTTATGTTGATGAGCCTGCCGATTCGTTTCGTCCGCTCACGATGATTTTAGTTTACCATTCTTCGGTCGCTTTACGCGACTTGTCACAGCCATCGGTAGTGTGGCAATCCGTGCCAGCAGCAGGCTGGCCGGTTCGTCGGTTGGGTCTTGCGGGACGAGCTTGCCCTCGAAGGCTGGCTTCAGGATGCTTTGGCGAAGGCGGGCGGCTCGCTTGAGTTGCACTTCGATCAGTGCCGTCGCGTAGTCAGTTGAAGATAGAAGTTTCTCAACTTCTTTAACGGTCTGAGCTTGCTCCGATTCCGGTGCCAGCGGAAACATGATCTTGGAGAACTTGCTTGCACTCAGGTGATTTATTCCGACGCCACCGGCAATCCTGGCAAACACCTTGTTTACGTAGTAGTGCTTGAAAACCGTCAACGAGTACGCGCTATCGAGCAGAGCCGGACGAAATCGAATCACCGTATTCTGGAAACAGCAAATGGGAAGCTGGTCATTCCAAACCGTCGGTTTGCCGACTTGATCAGGGCTGCCTGACGCTTCGGATAACATGAGGTCGCCGGCATGAAGCCGTATGCACCGGTTTGGTACGCCTGGCATGGCGATTGACTTGTAGGGTGAAAGTCCCTTGTACGAGAACGAAGGTCTTCAGGTAGGCAGTATACCAACTGTGACTCCGATCGACAAAGTTACGAGAGACCTGCGGGCACCGACCGATAGGTTGGTCGGCGAAACCGTCTTCGTACGTCCGCATTGGTAAATCGAGAGCCCAGTAATTTGAAACACGGCCAGCGAAAGTCAATTGTCTTATCCAGGGAGAGCTGGCACCCAGGTTCCGGGAGTAGGCTTCAGGCCGAAAGCCGGAGTCCAGGCACCGACGCGAAGCGTTGGTCGGTGAAAGCAACTCGGCGGTTCCAGCAGTCAGCAGAGGTCGTAGTACGAATCCGCCACACGCCACTGGCGATCGGAAGGGCCGAACCATGAAGAACAAGGAGGAGCTACCGACGAACTCGGATCGAGGTGCCTGGCAGCCGACTTCTGTCTTCCGCTTGGAAAACAGATCGAAGCCGCTCGCGAAATTACTCCGCCCGCAGTTGAAAGTCCGTGTCACGAAGTATCCGAAGTTCGCTTGTCCCAACGCGCCGGAGTGTG
>JAQBZB010000390.1 GCA_027622275.1 Planctomycetota bacterium
CCATCGCAAGGGCCGCCATCGCAAGGGCCGCCATCGCAAGGGCCGCCCGTGCGTGAACGGCTGCGGGAACGCGGTGCTAATGAGCAGCAACTGCTGAGCGTCGAGCGGAGTCACTTGGTCCGGCTGGCGAACGGGCAACTTATCGAGTCCATCCCGGCGAGCCGAACGACTCGCAAGCTTGCGAAGTATTCAGGTGGCGAACATCAACCTCGCCGCGGCGAGATCCAGAGAAACGGCTTGCCTGCTTCGTCGAGCCGGACTTCGCTTTTTAACTTGGCTTGAAACAAGACTTGGTCGAGGACACGAATGTATTGCACTCGCTTCTTCGGAAACGAGACGTTCACCGCAGTCACATCGATCTGTTCGCGAGCCATGGCGTTGTGATCGAACAGAAAAGGTACTTCGACGCGGCCTTGAATCGCGGTGATGGCTTCCGACAGAGCGGTCTCGGTGATCTCGACTGTGAGGTACTCGAAGAGCTTGGGGGCGACTTTTTTCGGCGAGTCTTGCGGCGGCCAACCGATCGGCCACGACTCCACGACTTCGCGGACGTCGGAGATCGCCACGCGGACTTTCCCGCCGCGCGGCTTCTCGGGCGACAAGACGAGTCCGAGTGGGCGGAGCGTGGCGGCGAGCGCCGTGCCTGCGCTCAATCCGTTCAGTTCATCGAGTACTGTTTCGTTCCGTACGAAGGCCCGCGCCGCGGTGGCGGAGACCGTGGTTTCCATCGGCAAGCCCTGCACGATCTTGCGAACGACGTCGCCGGCGCGAACGCCTTTGGTGTCGAAGTCGATCGGCGTCGCGAGTTGTTTGTCGAACTCGACCAGCTCGTCGCTCGTCAAGCCAAACGCCGCCTTGCCCTTCGTCAGCCCGTCGATCCCGCCTTCTTGAAGGTTTTCGATCCACTTCGCGATCCCCGCGCGATCGTTCAGACTGAACTTGCCGCCGGGCAGCGCGAGTTGGTTGTTCGCCATGAGAATGCCGACGACGTGATACCGCGGCGAGGCCTCGGTGCCTCGATTGATGATTTCGGTTTTGTCGCCGACCTGACCGCTCCGAATCCGCAGTCCCGATTGATCGAGGTCCTTCAACGCGTCGATCCAGCGCTGTGCCCCGGTCATCGAGAAGCCCGGATCGGTCGCGAGTTCAAACGAGACGGGCGGTGCCGCGACACCGGGCGTCGTCACGCCAAAGGCAGTCAAGAAGAGCAGAGTTGCGGCAACGCCTCGCATGTGCGGTCGACCTCGATCCGGGGAATTGTTCTGTACAGTCTTAGTATAGCATTCGATGCAGAATCGACTCCCGTCGTACCGAAACCACGCACATCTAGCGACAAGCGACCGAGTTCTGCTAGGATGGCGAAACTGGCTGGCCGCGTGTGGAGTTTCGACGACCTGTTTGGCTTGGTTTCGGGTGCGTCATGAAAATGTTTTCCCAGTGGGCAAACGGCTTTTTAGTCTTGTGGGCAGTATCGGTCTTGAGCAGCCCGCTACTTTTGGACAGCGAGATCAGACGTTCCCCATTGGCGGTGCGCTTGATCGCTGCTGGGTATGTCCTCTTGGTCATGCCGTACTTGGTTTACCACGTCACCCGGTTTCTTCTGCGTAAGGAATAGGGCTGGAGAACTTTACCGCACACTATTTGGACACTACCTACAGTCGCTGGACGCCCGACATCGCGGTGATTGCTCAGGTTTCTAAGTACGGCGGTCCCCCCGAGGCCGTCGAATACAGCAATTCCAAGTTTCGACGGCGTTGGCGGGCCGACCTACTGCCGATTACCCAGAACCGATGGACCGGCGGTTGCGGACGCGGATTTCAATCGCCAGAATGTAGCGTTCGACTCGCGCATGGCAGTTGTGAGATCGCGCGTCGTCGCTATTTTTCAATCAGATAGTTGAAATCACGATACAAGGAGTTCGGTATGGCTCGACCGGTTACATTGTTCACCGGCCAGTGGGCGGATTTGCCGTCGGAAGATATTGCTCGTAAGACCAAAGAGTTTGGTTACGACGGGATCGAACTGGCTTGCTGGGGTGATCACTTCGAGGTCGACAAGGCCCTCGCCGACCCCAATTACTGCGCCCAGAAACGCGAACTGCTTGATCGTTATGACCTGCAATGCCACGCCATCAGTGCGCATCTGGTCGGTCAGGCCGTGTGTGACCACGTCGACCAGCGTCACAAGCAAATCGTGCCCGGCTACGTTTGGGGCGACGGCGATCCCGCCGGTGTGAGCAAGCGGGCGATCGAAGAGATGAAGAACACGGCTCGTGCCGCGCAAAAGTTCGGCGTCAGCATAGTGAACGGTTTCACCGGATCGAGCATCTGGCATTTGATCTACGATTTCCCGCCCATCCCTGGGAATATGATCGATGACGGCTTCAAGCTGTTCGCCGAGCGGTGGAATCCGATCTTGGATGTGTTCGGCGAGTGTGGCGTCAAGTTTGCGTTGGAGGTGCATCCGACGGAAATCGCGTTTGACATCCACACGGCCCAGCGAGCGCTCGAAGCGATCGATCATCGCGAGGAGTTTGGATTCAACTTCGATCCCAGCCACTTGCACTGGCAAGGTGTTGATTCGGTCGAGTTCATTCGTGCGTTCCCCGACCGCATCTTTCACGTTCACGTCAAGGATGCCATCGTCACGCTCAATGGCCGAAGCGGCATCAATGCCAGCCACCTGAAGTTCGGCGATCATCGGCGCGGGTGGGACTTCCGCAGCCCCGGCCGCGGAACCGTGAACTTCGAGGAGATCATCCGGGCTTTGAACGATATCGGCTACAACGGCCCGTTGTCGGTCGAGTGGGAAGATTCCGGCATGGATCGCGAATTCGGCGCGGCGGAAGCTTCGGCCTTTGTCAGAAAAATGGATTTCGCGCCGAGCAATCGCGCTTTCGACGCGGCGTTTGAAGAGTAACAAATTGCCACCCACCAAGAAACACGGAACGCGGCCCGTCGATTTTCGGCGGAGCCGCGTTTTTCGTAGCCTCGTAAAGCGTCTTCTGGCACAATAGAGCAATACGAGGTAGTACATGAACTTCTTCTCAGTGATGATGATGGTCTTGGCCGTCGAAGCGGCACCGGTCGACTTCGATACAGAGATCGTGCCGATTCTGACCAAAGCCGGTTGCAACGCGGCTGCTTGTCACGGTTCGGCCACGGGACGCGGCGGCTTCAAGCTGTCGTTGTTTGGCGGCGATCCAGCTTGGGACTACGACGAGATCGTTCATCGACTCGAAGGCCGCCGCATCAATCCAGTTTCTGCTGATACAAGCCTCGTGATCACCAAGCCCACCGAGCAGATGGCTCATGAAGGCGGAACTCGTTTTGAGTATGACGGGCCTGAGTCGGCGTTGATCGCCAAATGGATTGAGGGCGGTGCGGCGCGAACGCGGTCACGAGGGCTCGTGCGAATCGAGATCGAGCCGCGCCATTCGTTAGTCAAGTTGAACGATGACGTGCAATTGCGGGTGACTGCCACGTTTGACGACGACTCGCAGCATGACGTGACGGATCTCTCCGTCTACACGTCCTCGGACCCAGCCGCGGTCGCCGCCACCGACACGGGCACGCTGACAATCTTGCGCCGCGGACGGCATCATGTCGTGGTTCGATTTCTCACGGATGTTCAAACAGTGCAAGTCACTGCACCGCTGACCGACACGCCGATCAATCCCAGCAAAGCATTGCGGCACGACTGGGTCGACGAACAGATCATCAACACGTTGAATGCACTGCATCTTGCTCCATCGGAACAAGCCGACGATGCAACGCTGCTGCGCAGAATCTCGCTCCACTTGACCGGACGTCTGCCGCGCGCGGACGCGGTGCAACCCTATTTAGCGAACAACGATCCCAGCAAGTTCAGCAGACTCGTTGACCGATTGCTCGATTCGGACGAGTTTGTCGAGTATTGGACGTACCGGCTAAGCAAATTGCTTCGTATCCGCCCGCAGCCCACGAATCTTCCTGCCACGCAGGCGTTTCATGGCTGGGTACAGCAACAGTTGAAGGAGGACCGTGGTTGGGATCAGATCGCAGCCGAGTTGCTGCTGGCCGAGGGCGACACTCACGAGTATGGTCCGGCGAACTTCTATCTTGTCACGGGCGACGCGCGGGCGCAGGCGGAGTATACCAGCGAATTGCTGATGGGGGTTCGATTGAGTTGCGCGAACTGCCACAACCATCCCTTGGATCGCTGGACGCAAGACGACTATCACGGTTTGGCCGCCATCTTTGCTCGTGTCGAACGCGGTCGGCAAGTGCGTTATACGACCCGTGGCGAAGTGATTCATCCGGCAACTGGCACCGCCGCGGTGGCTCGAATTCCCGGCGAGCGTTTTCTCTCGGAAGAAGCGGACGCTCGTCAGGCGCTCGCCGAGTGGCTGACTTCGGATTCCAATCCTTACTTTGCCCGTGCGATGGTGAACCGCATCTGGAAGGCGTTGATGGGGCGAGGATTGGTTGAGCCCACCGACGATCTACGAGCTACCAACCCGGCCACGCATCCCGAGTTGCTCGATCGACTCGCAAGCGAGTTCGCAGCCAACGGCCACTCACTCCGGCGAACCATGCGGACGATTGTGACGTCCGCGGCTTACGCCCGAAGCAGCCGCGCGACCGGCGACAACGCGGGTGATCTTCAGTTCTATTCTCACGCCTTGTCGACAGGCTTGGAGGCCGAAGTTCTGGCCGACGCGATTGCCGACGTTACCGGAATTGCCGAACCGTACGGCAGCCAGCCGCTCGGCACGCGCGCGATCGCGTTGTTCACGCCGCCTGAATCCGAGGCGTTGGAGATTCTCGGACGGTGCGACCGATCCGACTCGTGCGAAGCGAGTGAATCATCGACGGTTGGCCTGACCACGAAACTGCATCTGTTGAATGGGCCGTTGCTGAACCGACGTTTGCGTGACGAGCAAGGAAGATTGAGTCAACTCCTCCGATCTGGTGCCAACGCCGATCAGATCATCGAGGATTTTTACGTTGCGGCACTGAGCCGATACCCGAGTGACGAAGAACGAAGCTACTGGCTCGGTCAGCTGGAAGGTGCCCCAACGGAGGTGGATCGTCCGGCTTTGGAAGATTTTCTCTGGGGATTGCTTAACTCGCAGGAGTTCTTGACCAACCACTAACCTTCCGAACTCTTGAAAACTTCGGAAGGCGCGGTTCGGAAGTTTTCACAAAAGACGGCGAAGGAGTCCCACTTTGGATCATCTCCAACATCCGCTCCCCATCCGGCTCGCCCGGATGGCAGCAGAGATTTACGAGTTAGTACGAGCCAGCTATCAACGAAAGACCCCATCCGCCTCGTGCGGATGGTGAATGAGATTCGTTTGCGTCAGAATCTTGCTCACCATCCAGACGAGCTGGATGGGGCCGTGAATGAGGAGATTCATACTCATAACTAACTCAACAATCTTGGCTTCCATCTGGGCGAGCCGGATGGGGAGCGGCAACAGACAAAACGCGATTGACGCAGATTTCCGCAGTCCTGAAAACTTCGGAAGTCTTCACCGCTCATAATGTTTGCCCTCCGTTTCATAGGCGTCGTGAAACAATTCAATGAAATCCGGGGTTTAACACACACACTCGGCCAAGGATTCGAAAGATGAATAAGCCTCTGCGGGAAAGCTGTCGTTGCGATGGTGTCACACGACGCGACTTCGTACGCGTCGGCGGCCTGTCGGCGTTGGGCTTGGGGCTGGCTGATCTCTTCCGGTTGCGGCGTGCGGCCTCGGCAAACGAGCCGGCACCGAGCACGGCTCGTTCGTGCATATTGATTTGGCTAGATGGCGGTCCGAGTCATCTCGAAACACTAGATTTGAAACCCGACTCGCCGTCCGAGGTTCGCGGCCCGTTCCAACCGATTTCGACAGCCGTTCCGGGAACGCAGATCTGCGAATTGCTGCCACGCACGGCTCAATTGCTCAATCGCGTCGCGATCATCCGCTCGATGACATCACCCCTGGGAGAGCATAACTTCGGCGCGCAATACCTGCTGTCCGGCTACAAACCCAGCCCGGTGATCGACTATCCGAGCTTTGGATCAGTCGTCGCGCAACTGCACGACGAACGAGCCATCTTGCCCAATAACATCGCCGTCCCGACGTTCCGTGTTGGCGGAGGAAGGTTATCCGGACAAGGCTTCTTGCCGGAACAAACTCGTCCTTTCTCCGTCGGAGGCGATCCTGCCAAGCCCGATTTCCAGGTTCGTGATCTCGACCTTTATCCGGCCGTGACCGCGAATCGCCTCGATCGCCGCCGCAGTTTTCTCAACGCGTTCGACCGATTTCACCGTGGCACGGCGGAATCGAACGAACAGTCCAATGAGCCGGCCGATCCGGCATTCGAGCAAGCCTATCGGCTGGTGACGTCGCCGGAAGCGAAGCAAGCCTTTGATCTCGCGAGCGAACCAGCGTCGATGCGGCAACGGTACGGCATGAGGACCGTTGGACAGAGCTGTTTGTTGGCTCGCCGTTTGGTCGAGCGGGGCGTTCCGTTTGTTACGGTGAACAACCCCGGTTGGGACACACATCAAAACGCCTACACGCGTCTGAAGGAAGGTTACACCGGAGCGAAGGTGCCCGTCGGGCTGATACCGTCGCTCGATACGGCGTTCTCCGCACTTATCGAAGATCTGGAACAGCGCGGCTTGCTCGACGAAACTTTGATTGTCGTGATGGGTGAGTTTGGGCGGACGCCGAAACTGAACGTGTCCGGCGGCCGCGATCACTGGCCACGCGTCTTCAGCGTTGCGCTGGCCGGTGGTGGGGTCGCCGGAGGGCAAGTTGTCGGTTCGAGCGATTCCGTCGGCGAGGGTCCGAAAGACCGGCCGGTTACGCCGTCGGACCTGGCTTACACGATCTACACCTTGCTGGGAATCGATCCCAAGCATTTGTTGCCTACACCAGACGGTCGTCCGATTCAGGTGAACCGCGACGGGCAACTGATCCGCGAACTTGTTAGCTAAGAGACTGTGGACAAACTACTTCCCGGAGAGCTAATTGGGAGGGCGAGGCTCCCGCCGAGCCTTTCCCCGGATGGCTCG
>JAQBZB010000391.1 GCA_027622275.1 Planctomycetota bacterium
AAACGGCAAAACGAAATGCGAAAAAAACGACCCCCAAAGCTTAGTGCCATTGAGACAAGCTCGTTGGGGACAGGAGTCCTGGAGGCTGCTACTTGGTTCCGGCCAGAACACCACAGTGAATCAGCGTCGGAATCATCACACCCGGACGGAGTCCGGCATCTGCGAGCCAGCCGCGATACTCGGCCTGACTGTACGCACGCCCTTCGGTCAGCGTGAACAAAGCCGCGGAGTAAAGAGCGATCGGCAGTGGGCCATCCAATTCGTCCTTCAAGAACACATCGTGGATCAGAAGTCGCCCGCCCGCCGGCAGCGCAGCGGCACAACGCTTGACCAACTGGCGGCACTCGGGCACGTCCCAGTCGTGCAAGATGTTTGATAACAAGATGGCTTCGCAATCGGTCGGCAACGGATCGGCGAACATGTCCCCCTCGCGAAGCTCCAATCGATCCGCGACGCCATAGCGCTCCGCCATTTCCGCCGCGACTTTCGAAACCTCGGCGTGGTCCAGGACGGTCGCTCGCAACCGCGGATATTTCTGTAACAACGCGATGCTATAAATCCCGGTCCCGCCGCCAACATCCAACAGCCGACTCACTCCGTCCATCGGCAGCCGCTCGGCCAATACCGGAGCAACATTCTTGGCTCGCCCCGCCAGCGCCAACGTGAAGTGCCGGGCGAGATCTTCGTGATCCATCGCCGACTTGATGCCTTGACGGAAGATAAACGCCGCGCCTCCGTCGCCGCTGACATCCGCCGGCTTGTTCGTCCTCAATCGCTCGACCATTTCCAACACGCCGGGGCTCGTTGCGGCGAGTCCGACGTAATCGCTGACGTCAAATGCCGCGCCTGGTGCCAAGTGCTCGGCCGCCATTGATGTCAGGGTCAATCGCCCGCTGTCATCCTTCTCGACAAGACCCATCGCGCGCAACGCCGTGACCAGCACGACCGCGGGTCGTTCGTCGAGACCTAGCGCAATGCGAAGTTCCTCGAACGATCTCGGTTCTTCAGCCAGCAACCCAAACACCTTGAAGTGCGCCACGGCCGCCGTCAGCAATTCGGTCCCGTAACTGCCGCGGAAGTGTTCAAAGATCGGAGTGGGGTCGGTTGCCGGAAAGTTCCCGGCCGATTCGTGGTGGTTTGACAAACGAGGCGTCTCCGTCAAGAAAGGTGCCGGGAAATTTGACAGAAAGATTAGCCCGGATTATTCCTGAACCGGTCAGCATTCTTAAAAATATACGTTTGTGAAAGGAGTTACGGCTAGCTTGCCAAAAACACCTCGCAAATCAGCCGCCACGCGCTAGCGTGCGGTTCTCTCGAAGTTCGCGAGAACCGCAGGCTAGCGCCAGGCGGCTGATGAATAATCCGGGTTAGTGACAGAAAGATGAAGAGGGGCACATTTTTCTGTCACCCATCCTTTTGTCATTTCTGAGCGCTACTCTTCGTTGATGCGAGCAGGAGTTCCACCGCATCGTGACCGCTCATCCCGATTTCGATGCCGAGTTCCCTGGCCTTGGGAGTCATGTCGACAATCTTGGCTTCGAATAGATCTTCGGGATCGACGAGTGGATTCTCGGGAGTACCCTTGGCGATGGCGATGGCTTGGCCAAACTCGCCGGCCGTCTTGACGTCGTAGATCCCACATCCGACGATCCCGGCCTCGGTCAGGATCGAACAGTATTGTCCCTGTTTCCAGCGGTTGCTAATGCCAATGGCACAGCCGTTTTTGAATTGAAGGGGACGCGAGATCGTTCGTGGGAGTGAAGCGTTCATTGGTTTCACCTTGTTCATTGGGCAACGTCGGTTTAGGGAACCACTAATGGACACTAACTGACACTAATAATCACCTGAGCCAGACTTACTGATGCCGACTAATAGACAAGAGGCGTAACCTCGCTTCTCTTGATTGGTGTTCCTTAGTGTCCATTAGTGGTTCCCTGTTGGTTCCGGCATCCAAGCCGCCACTACACCGAGATCCGTGAGTAAGACTTGCGCACAATTGTAACCGGGAAGCCCGGTGATGTTACCTCCCGGGTGACAGCACGAGCCGCACAGGTACAGTCCCGGCAAGTAACCCCGATAGTGGCCCGCCCCCGGAAACGGCCGATGATAGCCGACCTGGCCGTTGGCAAACGCACCGACAAGCAGATCGCCACCATGCATGTTCGGGAGCAGCCGCTGGGTGTCGAGCGGACTGCGCGTGAACGATTCGATCACGGCGTCGGTCAGGTTGGGCGCGAAATGAGACCAGAGTTCTAGCATCTCGGCCCCGTGCTGCTGCTTGACCGAGTCCCATGTGTCCGGCCGGCCGTTTAAGCGGTAAGGCAGCTTCTCCCACATGAACGCCGTGTGCCGATCGGCGGGAGCTTGCGTTGGATCAAACTGCGTCGGGCAAGCACCCCACATGACCGTCGGCGGAATTGTTCCCGCTTCGTGGTGAGCAACAATTTGCGAGAACTGGTCGACGTGGTCCAGGCCGACGATCACCATCAAGGCGTCGTTGGCTGCTGCGTTTTTGTAGCGAGGCGCTTCACGCAAGTTCAGGTTCAGACCGAACAACGGAGCCAGCAAGTTGTATTGAAAGTTGCGGGCCTTCTCGACCCACTCGGCGGGCAGGTGGGCGGGGTCGATCAAATCGAGGAAGGTCTGTTGCGGGTTCAGGCCAGAGGCGATGAACCGTTTTGCCTCGATCCGCTCTCCGTCAGCCGTCTCGATGGCGACCGCTCGTCCGTTCTCGACAACGATTCGCCGCAGCGACGTGCCCAGCCGCACGTCGCCACCCGATTCGCGTACGGCGGCCGCCAACGCGATCGCCAATTGCTTCGATCCGCCGACGCACATCTGCGCCATGGCGTCGCTGGCCAGCAGCGCGGGGATGTGATGGCCGAACCCAGGCTGGCGCAAATCGACTTCGCGCAAGCCGTTGAAGAATAACATGCCGGCTTGCACCGCCGGGTGTTCGAATTCACGCCCTACAAACTCCAGCGGCGAGAGGCGACTTGTTTCGAGCAGCAAGCGCCCATCCGCCGTTTGCTCCAGCATGCGTTGCCGAGCGGCCGGTGGCAGCGGAGGCGATTGCGACTCGGGGATCAGGATCTTCTGCACGATAGGCCGAAAGGCGTCGCGCCATTTGTGCAGCGTAGCGGCATCTCGCACGTTAAAATTCGCCACGGAGGCGACCGTCTTGTCAAAATCGCTCCACCACTGCAACGATCGACCATCGCGGCAGAGCATCGCGACGTTCAAGTCGGGCTGCAGGTAGCTCGCGCCGCGCCGAGCCAACTCCAAATCGCGATACCACGGCAGCTGCGTCAGACCACGGTGAAAGAAGGAGTGAATGTTGTGGCGAAAGCCGGAGCCGACTGGATGTTCAACCGTCGACAAGCCGCCGCCGAGTTCTTCGCCGCGGTCGATCGACAGCATCTTGAGTCCCGCCAGCCCGGCATACGCTTGCAGCACAAGACTGTTATGCCCCGTCCCAAGAATGATGCCGTCGTATTGCATGCTTGTACTATGCGACTCGCAAAAGGATGTGGTAGTCGCGCCATCCTTGGCGAGCTTGCTGGTGGCAAATAGAATCGTGGGTTCACAAGAAACGGTGCCCAGCAAGGTACAGGAGAGTGAATCGATGGCCAATACGTTATCCAGGCCGGCCAAGTCGGCATCGGACTTCAAACGCGTTGCCGTCCTGTTTGCCGGAGGACCAGCCCCCGCTGCTAACGCGGTGATTTCGACCTGTGCCACGTCGTTTTTGCGCAACGATATTCAAGTGCTCGGCATCCTGCACGGCTACTCAAGCCTGATCGACTACTCGCCCGAGAAGCCGCTCGAAGCAGGACGCGACTTTATCGTTCTCGATCACAAGATCTTGAAGCGGACTCGCAACTCGCAGGGCATCTTGATCGGTACGGCCAGGGCCAACCCAGGAAGGGACGTCTCGCACCCATCGCACTTGGAGGATCCTGAGAAGAGCGCGCCGCTGAGGCGAACCTACGAAGCTTTGTGTTCGTTGGAAGTCGATGCGTTGATCTCGATCGGTGGTGACGACACGCTGAAGTCGGCCAACAAGTTCAAGCTGTTCCAAGATCGCTTGCCGCAAGGCGCGAAGCGAATTCCCGTCGTTCATCTTCCGAAGACGATCGACAACGACTATCACGGCATCGATTTTACGTTCGGTTTCTTCACGGCTGTCGACACGCTGGCGACGGAGATCCGCAACTTGCTGCACGACGGGGAGGCCGGCCGCGCCTACTTCCTGGCCGAGACGATGGGACGCAGCGCTGGCTGGCTCGCGTATGGTGCGGCGATCGCCGGCGAGGCAAGTTTTGTTGTCAGCGTCGAGGACATTAACGGCGACTACGCGGGCGAAGAAGAAGTCACTAACGAACAGACCGGCGAACAGACGCTGCGCAAGATCATGAACGTCGACCGCGTTGTCGATCGCATTGTGCGGACCATGGTTGCTCGCGAAAAGGAAGGGAAGCAGTACGGTGTGATCGTCATCGCCGAAGGGTTGGCCGAGTTTCTCCCGGCCAGGTACTTGGAAGGGATTCCGCGCGACGATCACGGACACATCTCGATCGCCCAAGTCGAACTCGGCAAAATGTTCGCGGGACTGGTATCGAAAGCCTACAAGGCGAAAACAGGCTCCAGCCGCAGGGTGAATGGCTTGCAACTCGGGTATGAATCCCGCTGTGCTCAGCCGAATGCTTTCGACGTGATGCTGGGGAGTCAGCTGGGCGTGGGGGCCTATCGCGCCTTGGTGCAAGAGAAACTGAACGGCGTCATGGTTTCGGTATCCGGCCAACTCGAATTACACTACGAGCCATTCGACAAGTTGGTCGATCCCGAAACGCTGGTGACCAAGGTCCGCTACATCGAACCCGGTTGCGACTTTCATAGCTTGGCGCGGTTTTTGGAAACCGACGTCAACGATTAGGCCACGATCAAACCGCTCCGCCTCAAGGCGATGTGAAGTCGCTGGGGGGAGCGGTGTTCAACCGCAGTTGACCGGGCAAGCATCGCGAACGAAACGAGCCATTGCTTGTGCAGACAATCGTCGGAAGCGCGCTTGAACGAAGCGGGCGTACGGATACCCGATTCGCGTTAACAGATGGTTCGGGCGTGAGACGGCAAGCAATTCGTAATGCACCGAGTCGTCGTCGTGGTTCCAGCTGACACAGAACTGTTCTTCGCCGCATTCCAGATGCCCGGCGAGCGTCCCGTACGCGAAACCAAATCGATGCACGCGATCGGACGGCTGCGCATCATCGATCGTGTAGACGATGCGACACGGGTTCAACGACCACAGCGGCCCGGCGCGGAACAGGACGGCGACTTCCACACCAATTCGGAGCGGTCGATCCGGCCAGTACAATTCGGTCAGTTCATTGGGAAACATCGCCCAACGCCGCACGGCATCCTTGGCGATCTCATAGGTCGCTTCGCCAGTGCCCAACTGCGTCTGTTGGCGATCGACGTCGAATCTGTCGGGGAACTCGTGAGTTTGTGTAACGCCGAGCTGACCGTACGTGAACGGCGATTCCTGGCGGTCCAGCAAGTAGCGGATGACGTCTGCTTCGGTCGGGCGTTTGAAGGACAACATGGCAGCTCCTTGACTCGTAAAGCTCACCTGGATAACCGCAGCAGCGAGATGGCGTTAACTCCCGAGGAGAACTTCTGTTGCCCCCATCTCGTACAGCGAGTACGGTACGGGCAAATGGGAGCAATGCCGTGGATAAATTCGATGTCGTAGTCGTTGGTGCCGGTTTGGCGGGCCTGAGTTGCGCCCGGTGGCTTGGCGAGCGAGGTCATCGCGTCTTGCTGGTCGATCGAAAACCGCGAGTCGATCAGTCGGTCCACACCACCGGCATCTTCGTGCGGCGGACGCTCGAAGATTTTGCGCTGCCGGAGCATTGTCTCGGGCCAGTGGTTCGTGATGTGCGGCTTTATTCGCCACGGCGCAGAATGCTGGCGTTGTCCAGCCCTCACGACGAGTTTCGGGTCGGAAAGATGGGAGCACTCTATCAGCACTTGCTGCGGGCAGCGCTCGCCGCAGGCGTTCGCTCGGCACCGGCAACCTGCTTCCGAGGCCTGGTGCCGCAAACGGATGGTATGCTCTTGGACCTTGAAACTCAGGGGGCAAGCCGGCCGGTTCACGCCAGGTATCTGGTCGGGGCCGATGGGGCGAACTCGCGGGTGGCCCGGGCGTTGTCGCTCAGCCAGAACCGCGAATGGATCGGCGGCGTCGAAGAGGTTTACGACAGTCGCACGATCGATTCGCCAGCGTGCTTGCACTGCTTTCTCGATCCGCGTCTGGCTCCCGGCTACATCGCGTGGATCGCGCACGATGGAGACGAGATGCATATCGGCGTGGGCGGTTATGGCGATCGCTTTGATCCGAACGAAAGCTTGGCGCGCTTTCGCGATGAAGTTCCGCGGTTCATCGCACTGCACGGCTTGCGAATGATCGAGCGGCGTGGCGGGCGAATTCCCGTGGGCGGACTGTTGCCAAACATTGTCAACGAACGTGGTTTGCTGGTGGGAGATGCCGCGGGCGCGGTCTCGCCGTTGACCGCGGGCGGGCTCGATCCGTGTCTGCGACAGTCGGCGTTGGCAGTCGACGTGATCGCCGAGTTTCTTCGCGGCCGCAACCCGGTTGCTCTCTCGCGTTATGAAAGCGCCCCCTTTCGGAAGAGATTTCGCGCTCGAGCGTTGATGCGGCGCGGTCTGGCGGCGATCCAACACCCCTGGCTTGCTGAACTCGGTTTCGCCGCGCTCAGCTTGCCTCCCTTCAAGTCGTTGGCACGACGCGTATTCTTCGGACAAGGCTCGTTTCCGATGAGCGATCAGGAACTTCAGGCCTGCCCTGAGTTTCGAGCGATCTGAACGATGGGCTTCTCAAGCGCGACCTTGCACGGTCGCGGGTGGAATGTCGGCGAGCGGTGGGCGTGAGCCCACTGATGGTAGCGTTCGCGAAACAATCGGACGTAGTGGTGGCTTCCAGCCGCCACAAATTCCCGTGAAATCACGTGGCGGC
>JAQBZB010000392.1 GCA_027622275.1 Planctomycetota bacterium
CCCATGCCGCTTCCCCCCATGCCGCTTCCCCCCATGCCGCCTTCTCCTTCTCCGCCACTTCCCACCGCACCGGTCAGCCGTTTTACCGTGCCCGTCGCACCGCGAACTGCCTGACCAAGCTGCACATATTTCAGCTCCTTGATCGTGGCGTCGTAGCTTGCGGTGGCGTCACGATTCGTCCGTTTGATGATGTTCATCACGGCATTCAGAATCCAGAGATCCTCTTGCGCGTACAGGATGTCGAGGGTCTGCGGTAACTTGTCCGGTGTATGAGACCAGTCGAATTGGGAGATCAGTCGCGATTGGTCGCCCGCGTCCCATTGCACAATGACGTTCTCCGCGCCTGACGACGGAGCCGGTTGTCCCGGGCGGTTGCCACCGCCGTACGTGCCGCCCGCTTCACCACCGACTCCCGGGCCCCCGCCCTCGCCACCCTGCGCCGTGCCAAGCCATTGAGCGCCGATGATTTTGGCGAGTTTCGGCAGATCCTCCTTAATGTAATCACGATAGTCTTCCCGGAGGGAAACGCGAAGTTCATCATTGGCCGGCATCGGGAATGTCGTCGTCCCCTCGATGGGTCGCAAGCGATCCACCTCGGCGATTAAATCGGGCCGCAATTCGCCGGGCCCGCTAGGCCACACGAGGATCTGTCGTTGTTCCTCCCACTGAGCTTGCCACGCATCAAAGACACTCTTTTTGAGCTTTCCAAGATTCTCATCCATCCCCGTCGCGGAGATCGGATTCGGATGATTCGGGATCTCTCGAATGGCCTTTTCCGTCAAGTAGGCTTTTGCGATGGCGTCTTTACGTGTGCCGAACTCCTTATCCAGCGACGATTTTGCCATGAACCAAATGCCAACCGGCAGCAAAGCCAGAAATCCGCAAGTGACCCAAAACTTGTGAGTGTTTAGGACGGCGAGTACTTGTTTAACTTGATCCACAAATCTGTTCCTTATGGTCCAACCTTTTCGACCCCGACTGGCTCCGCGTTCGCGTCAACGGGTTCGGCTACTCCTGGCGGTACTCCCTCGTCGCTGACTTCCGCCGGAGGAGGAGCGTTGGCCGCTGCTTGGGCATCCGCTTCCGCTTTTAGACGTGCTGCTTCTTCCTTCGCGGCCAACCGCTCGCTCAAACGCTTTTCCGTCCAACAGAATTGAATCGTAAAGGTCGTCTGTTTGACGTCGAAAGACGCGGGCAGAGGCTCCTCTTTGTCGCCCTCGGCGACAGCAGTTGCCTTCGCAGTTACGCCCGGTCCGAGACCGAGCCCCCCTTGGCCTCCATAGGCAGCACCAGACGATCCTCCTTCCATTTCTTCACCACCACCAGCTCCGTACATCCCGGTGCCCCTACCTGCGCCCGTGGAATCGGTTGGCACGTCCGGGTTTGGAACTTGCATCGTTTTGGGTTCGCCTTCGTCGAAGGCCAGAATCGGGTGCGAGATGCCAAGTTCCTTCATCGTAAAGGTGGTCATGTTTCCCTGCGCGTCGACGGGCGGCAGCTGGACACTACCTTCGTGAAGGAATTTCAAGAACGTATTGCGGACGTGGTTCAAGCCGCCATTGGGGCGATCCTTGTTGAAGAAGTGATGGCCGCTAAGTTCAATAACCCAACCGGCACCGGTCGGACCGGGAAGCGCTTCAGCACCTTCGACCAATTGATCGGAATCCTTCGCCGACTCAGCGGTCTCCGAAGCCTCCAGCTCCCGGCCTTCGCGATTTGCCTCCAATTGTCTCGTCAGTTCGAAATAGCGGTTGGCAACCCGCGGCGTGTACCAAGTCTTCAGATCGGCGAAGTACTCGGACTCGACGTAATCGATGTAGAACACAGGACGCTCGTCCATGGGCAACGTCTTGTAGTCAACGTACTCGCCGGGTTGGACGTTCTGAGGCCACGGCAGTGCGCGGTTGAGAGCGGTCATCAGTTCCAACCACAACAGCCGCCGATCGGCGGCACCGACCACCTCTTCTCCGATTTCGTGGGCAAATTCTTGCTGTGCCTTCTTGACTGCGTGTTCGCCGACGTACTTGTCGCTTGTCGATTTGACCTGCGTCACTTTCCCTTCACCGACGCTCCATGCCACACCACCTTCCTGATAATCTTCTTGCACCTTCGACCAGACGTTGTAGTGGAAGAAGAAATTGAACGAGCACGCCAGCAGCAAGGCCCCGACCGATGCGACCGCCCACGGCTTCTTCGCCTTGATCGCGCGCTTGCTCAGGATCTCGCGTGGCAAGAGATTCGTTGCGAGTCGTGCCTTGCCGAGCCCTTGCAGGCAGAGGCCATAGCTCACGCCGTACGCCAGCACGTTCTCGGAGAACTGCGGCGAACCGAGCACGGACGCACCTGACAGCTCCTTGAACGAGTCGAACTCGAGCACGTCGTAGCCGAGATTCTTCGAAATGTATTGCTGCAAACCAGGCAATTTGACCGTGTTGCCCAGCAGCACAACACCGCGAATCTTCGCCTTGCGGTCAATGCCTTGGAAGAAGCCGATCGATCTTTGCACCTCCGTCACCAAGTCAGTAAAGATGGGTCGCATCGCTTGGAAGACAGTCTTCGGGTCTTCAGCCTGACGCGCATTACGCTTGAGGTGTTCGGCTTTGGCGAACGTCAGCTTCAACTCCTTTGTCAGCTGCTTCGTGAAGTGATTGCCGCCCAGCGGAATGCTTCGCTGCCACAGCCGGAAGCCGTTCGTCACCACCAAGTCGGTCGCATCCGTGCCCATCGCCAACACGACGATCGACTCGGGTGGATCGTCGGGGTCAAACATATCTTCGTCCGGACCGTCGGTCAGGAGGTCGTGAGAGACGAAGTTGTAGATTGATATGGGAGCCAGCTGGACGATGTCCAACTGGATGTCGGCGGTTTCGAAGGGACGCAGCGCGCGATGCACCTGCTCCCGTTTCATCGCAAACAGCCCAACCTCCGTATCGATCGCAAAGCCGTCAATGACTTGCCCACCCGCCAACTGCTGGAAGTCCCAGATAACTTCCTCCAAGGGGAATGGAATCTGTTGTTTTGCTTCAAAGCGGCAAATGTCCGGCAGCCGCTTCACGTCGACCGGAGGCGGCTTGAAGAACTTCGTGAGGCCACTTTGCCCCGGCACCGAAATCGCGACTTTGTCATCCAGTCGCGAGATCTCGTTGCGGGACAAGAACGTCTCCAGCGCTTCCTTGATGAGTTGTTCCGGTTCCGCCTCTGGCTGGCTCAGAATCTTTGGATATTCGATATAGTCGAAGGCATCCGCAACGATCTGATCACCTTCCAGCGTGCATCGCAGGGCCTTGATGGCACACTGTCCAATGTCGATTCCCCAACAGCGTTTGATCTTCTTAGCCATCTTTCACTCCACAAACGAACAACCACGCCGATCCTGACGGGATGACGTGGCTTGAGACAACCAGCGGCGTCGCGAGTTAAGCGAGATTTGATTCACGTCGAGGTGTTCTAGACAAGATAGCCGCTATCCCCTGTTCATTTACTACTTTACCGACGCGGCACACCAATTGTCAACTATTTCTATTGCCATCCCGCCTCGCCACCGTTCCCAGAAAGCACCCTCTAGGCCCGAGTTAGACCGCGATGGCCGCCGTTTCCAGGGCGCTCGACTGGACGTGTCACCATCGTTATCGTGGGAGCTAAGGAGCGTTTGCGAAATAACTGAGCGGAATGGCGCTAGCCACCGGTTCTTCGTGCGTTGTGTAAGACCGGCGGCTAGCGCCGAACCGCTCACCTCACAGCAAACAGTTATTTCACGAACGGTGCTAACTCGTTTTGCCGTAATCGTTGACACTTACAGGGCGACGAGTGGGGCGTTGCACTTCCTGCCCCTGACTTTTGCCAACCGGAGCCCTTCACGAGCGTGATCCCATGAAGTTTCAGGAACTGATAATTCTGCTCCCCTGTCACAGCCTGGAGGACTTCCCGCAGCACCATGAAGGTGAAGAAGCTGCGGGGCTGCTGGCGAATTGGACAGCCTTGTGGCACCCAGCTTTGATCGCCGGAGCAGGAGCGGCACCGAAGTGGCATCGCATCGATGACCCACCCGCGGAGCTAAGCAATCGGTTAGTGTTGGTGCCGTCCGTCAGTGCCGATCAGCTTCCGACTGGCTTCGCGGAACGAGCCAAGGAATCGGGAGCGTGCCTCATCCGCCAGCTGCAAGATCGCCAGGAGATTATTCGACAAGCCTTCGAGCACGCCGATGAACTGGCCTCGGGGATCGACGAGTCCCTGGTCAGCGACTTCCTAGCGCTTGGCTACTGCTTCCTCCAGGTGCAATTGCTCACTCGCCAGATGCGCTACTCCAGCAACTTGGACGAACTGCACTTCAACGATCAGTTAGTCGCCGGGGCGGTGGCGGCGGCGGCCGGCGACATGCAACTTGCCAACGACAAGCTCACCGCCTGTTTCGGCCTTCTCGGCGAAGAACGCGATCATTACTATTCGGTCGACGCGTTCTTGATTGATCTCACGATGGTCGCCGAGCAGACGCTGGGGGCCGCGTTATTGAGCGAACTGACGCAGGGTTCACCGATCAATCTGCTGATGCCGGGCGAACTTTGTGCTCGGCTCGCCGAACATGAATCCGACACGCACGCGGCTCTCGCCAAGGCGCTTGCGGACGGAAACGCCGGTCTGATCAGCGGCGAAAATGTGGAAAGGCGATTGCCGCTGCTGTCGTGTGAAACGATCCTGGCCGAGTTGCGTCGCGGCACCAACGCGTGGCAAACATCCTTCGGCCGAACCGCGGAAGTCTATGGTCGTCGTCGATTCGGATTGACACCGCTCCTGCCACAGGTGCTGGAGAAATTTGGGTTCAAAGGCTCGTTGCACGCGACGATGGATGATGGCCGATTTCCGCTAGGCACACAGATCAAGACTCGCTGGGAAGGCCCCGATGGAGCGGCGCTCGACGCGCTCGCTCGCGCACCGCTGGATGCCAGCAAACCCGAAACGTTTCTCAACTTGGCGACAAAGCTCGGCGAGTCGATGGACATGGATCACGTCGCGACGCTGATGTTCGCCCATTGGCCCGGACACGCGAGCGTGTGGTACGAGGACCTGCGTCGCTCCGCCAGGTATGGGTCGGCGTTTGGCAAGTTCGTGACGGTCGACGCCTATTTCCGGGACACCTACATGCCCGGTCACCTCGATCGTTTCGAGACCGACCAATATCGCTCGCCCTATTTGAAGCAGTCGATCATCCGGGCCGAAGCCGATCCGCTCTCCACCATCCAACGCTACTGGCAACGCAACACGTCGCTCGGTGTCGCCGAGTCGCTGTCGGTGCTCGCCGCTTTAGTCCAAGGGACGCAGACGCCAGTTGATGGTGATGATCTGCGGCTGGCGGTCGATCGTGCGTCCGATGATCCCGACGCGGCCGAAGTGGACAAACAATTGTCCAACCGACTTGCGGGCGCGACGGAAGCGTTCGCCGCTTGCATCCCACACAGCGACGGTGCGAAAGAGGCTGGTTATCTCGTGATGAATCCGTTTAGCTTCGTGCGGCGCGTCGGAGTCGAGATGCCCAAGCTGTCGGCTCTGCCCAAGATCGAGAAGCCGATCTATGCCGCCGCCGAATCCGCGACCACCAAACACGTCGTCGTCGACGTTCCTCCAATGGGTTTCGTATGGGTGACGCCTGCCACGTCGACGAGCAAGCAACGCCCTTCGCCTCTGTTGGCCGAGGATCTCCGCGGCCGCGATGATCTGGTCGTCATTCGCAACGAATTCCTCGAGGCCACGATCAACCCGACTACGGGAGCCATGCAATCGCTGAAGGATTACGGCAAACGCGGCAACCGACTTTCCCAACAATTGGGACTCCGAGCCGCTGCGTCTCGCGGTAAAGTCGGCCAGGCGTGGCAAGATCCAGACGCGGGTGCGGAGTATTCCGTCATGGCAGCCGACTCCGTTGACGTCACGACCGCGACGACAGCGTATGGAGAAGTTGTCGTCTCAGGGCGGTTGCTGGATCGCGCGGGAAAGCTGCAAGCGAAGTATCGTGAAAAATTCCGGCTGTGGCGAGGAACACGCGTCTTGCATCTCGAAATCGAATTGGATCCTGCGATCGAGCCGGCGGCGGATCCGTGGAACGCATACTATGCCTGCCGCTTCGCGTGGGCTGACGAGACGGCCGAACTGTTTCGGGCCGTGAATCAAACACGTCAGAAGGCCAACCGAAAGCAGCTGGAAGCGCCGCTCTACGTGGAGATCAACACCGGCGAAATGCAGACCACGATTCTCACCGGCGGCTGGCCCTATCACAAACGCATCGGTGACCGCATGCTCGACACGATGCTGTCAGTCCGCGGCGAGCGGCAGAGGAAGTTCCACTTGGGGCTCGGTGTCGATTTGCCGCAGCCACACAACGAAGCACTCGGCTTGCTCGCTCCCACGACACTGGCTTATCAAACGGCCTCGGCGCCGCAGTCGGGCGATTCGAGTTGGCTGTTCCACATCGACGCACGAAATGTCGTCGCCACGCATTGGGAACCGATCTCGGAGGGTGATGCGATTGTCGGCGCGCGAGTCCGCATGTTAGAGACCAGCGGGCGGGCCGCTCGTGCGCGATTAAGCGCTTTCCGACCTGTTCGCTCGGCACGCACGATGAACTTTACGGGCGAGTCCCGCGGCGAGTGCCAACTGAACGAAGGCCGCATCCAACTGGAATTTTCGCCCAGCGAGTGGATCGAGCTAGAGATTCTGTGGAGCGCGTAGTCCGCGCTATCCGAACGGTCGCACGGTCAGCTTCGTTTGGTGCGTCTGGAATCGTTCGCGGCCGGGGTCGCGGCCTTGGAAGTAATCCTTCTGCCAGCCGCGGTCGATGGCTTGCATGTCGCCGGCAGCGATCAACCGGTGAAATTCGTCGCGGTCGGCGCTCCAGCGGCGATAGGCTTGCGCGACTTCCTGATCACTGTCGAGCGATTGTTTGTGCGGCGATAGCGCGTCGATCAAGCCGCGTGGAAACGGCACGACCATGC